>JBBRGK010000174.1:0-6625 GCA_038240805.1 Dehalococcoidia bacterium
GCGGCGCCGTTCCACGGTTGCTCAGCGCCGGTGTCAACGTTCATGATCCGCGCCTCAACGGTCGGCACCAGCAGACCCTGCTTTGACAGCACAGCCAGTTTCTGCTCGTCCGTCCAGGTTTCCATCGACGCTCTGACGCGCGTAATCGATGCCAGCGGCGAGGTCTCCGTCATGCCCCATGCGTGTAACAGCTGGATGCCATGCTTTTTCAGGCCCGCGATCAGCGCCGGCGGCGCCGCCGAGCCTCCGACGAGCACGCTCTTGAGCCTCGGCAGGCTCTCAGCCCCGCTCTCAAGAAGTTGGAGGACGCCGATCCAGATCGTGGGCACGCCGGCAGACACCGTCACGTTCTCCTGCCGCAGCAGGCCGATCACGCGCGGGGCATCGAGGAAGCGGTCGCTGAAAATCTGCGAGGCGCCGACCATGGCCGCCGTGTAAGGAATGCCCCATGCGTTGGCATGAAACATCGGCACCGCGTACATCACGATGTCGTGCTCTGAAAGGTTCATCGTGTTCGGCTGAGCGGCGACGAGGGAGTGCAGCACGGTGGAGCGATGGCTGTAGACGACGCCCTTGGGGTTGCCGGTGGTTCCGGATGTATAGCACATCGCCGCCGCCGTTCGCTCGTCCAGTTCCGGCCAGGCAAAATTTTCCTCGCCGGTCGCAAGAAACTCCTCGAAATCGATCGTCGGGCCGATCGCAGTTGACCCCTCCGGACCATCATTCATCAGCACGACCAGTTTCACGGTCGGTATCTTGCCCGCCAGCCGCTCCAGAGTGGGCAATGCGGACCGATCGCAGAAGATGATCTGGTCCTCGGCGTGGTTGATGATGTACTCGAGCTGATCATCAAACAGCCGCACATTGAGGGTATGCAGGACGGCACCCATGCACGGGACTGCGAAGTAGCACTCAAGATGCCTCTGCGTATTCCAGGCAAACGTCGCGACCCGGTCGCCTGGCTTGATGCCCTGTTTCGCGAGGGCACTGGCAAGCCGGTGGACGCGCGCGGCCATGATCCCGTAGGTCGAACGCTCCGATGCACCTTCCGGCCGCTGGGTCACCAGTTCCTTGTCCGCGTACAGGTGCTCGACCCGCCACAAAATGTGCTGGATGGTCAGCGGTGTATCCATCATCGTGCTGAGCATGAGCCGTTACCTCTTTCGCCGCCTGATTTGATGGGTGTATTGAGGGTGTATAGATGCCGAACGTGAGCGCAGGATGTTCACTGCGAGTATTTTGAAGCAAGCCGAGGCAGAGTTCTACAGACTCGTGGATCTGATTCGGTCGAGCTCGGTCGTAACGGAGGAAACACATGGCGCGGATGCGGCCTGAGGTTATGGAAGCCTTCCTGGCAAAACCGATCGTGGCGGTGCTGGCGGCAGTGCGCAAGGCGGGTCAGCCCTACCAGGTCCCCGTCTGGTTTCTATGGCTTGACGGCAGCTTTTGGCTCACAGGCACGTACAAGCGGGTCTGGTGCAAGCAGCTAATCGCCGATCCGCGAGGCTCACTCTGCATTGAAGATCGGGATCCGGTCGCGCGCTACGTCGCCGTGGACTGCACGGTCGAGCCGATCGAGGCCAAAACCACTAATATCTGGCCCGTCTCGCAGTTGCTAGCCGAAAAGTACATGCCGGCTGAACGGGTGTCCGCCTTCATGGCCAATATGCGCACCGAACCGCGGCTCATTTTTCGGCTCACGCCGCATCACTGGCGAGCCATCGACCTGACAGTTTATGTGGGATCAAAAGGTGACCTGGCCTATCAGCGCGAACCGCGAAGCGAAAGGCCAGGGTGACAGCGCGGGTAGTGAGCGGTCCATTTTGTCAATAACGACGGGCGCCCATGTTTCCTCGCTGCCGATTGTAGCCCGGTGCGGTCCGTGAGATTATCGAAGAGGGCCTGCGAACCCGCTGAAAAGGAGAACCCGATGACGGCAAGCGAACAGAGCCGGTTATTGGTCGCAACCGATGGCTCAGAGGGCTCCCTCACTGCGGCCCGCCTGGCGAGTACGCTCGTAAAGCCCGACGCCGTGGAGCGGGTCACGGTGATCGCGGTCGTACGCCCGTTCTTTATGGGAGCGGCGTTCGGGGATCCGGTGGAAGTGGCGCCGATACCCCAATCGGTGATTGATGCGGTCACTCAAACAGATGAGCAGGCCGCACGGGACGCGATTAAGCGAACGATCGAGGCACTGGGACCGCTGGGCGCAAAAGCGAAGGGCCAGATTTGCCGGGGCAGAACGGCCGATGAGATCGTGCGGACGGCCCGCGAAGAGGGGACGAACCTGATTATCATTGGCAGCCGCGGCTGGGGCGAAGCGCGTGCAGTTTTGATGGGCAGCGTCTCTGAACAGGTGCTGCACAGCGCTCCGTGCGCAGTTCTTATCGCACGGCCCACCAGCCACACGGAACACTGAGACGCAGCGACCGGCATTATTCGAGCCGCTGCGTCCCGCTACTAATCCTACTTGCCGCGAACACGCCCACGCTGCTTACCAGGGGCAGCCGGTTCTTCCTGCCGATCCTTGAGCCATGCACGTACTTCATCGCGTCCGCGCATCTTCCGCACGACGGCATCAACCCCGGCCCGCTTGAGCGAGCCGCGCAGCGACATGACAAACTTCTGCGGCTCTTCGCCAAGCTCCTCAAAAACAGCGGCTTCTGCCGGGTTATCGAGCACGGTGCTGGCGTATTCATCAAATTGATTCATCCGCTGCCGGCGTGGGCCCGGCTCTTTGCTCCGTCGCGTTTGCTGAGCTTCTGCCTTTGGCACCAGACGAACACGTACCATTTTCACACCTCGGTAGTTTTAGATGTTCGTCCGCACACAGGTGGGGACGACCTGATATTTGCTGCTATGGCCAGTTGCACACAGTATGGCAGACTTTGGCCGCAGTTTGGAATAGCGCTGTGAAGATCGCTGCAAAACGTTAATGTTGTGTCGAGACATTGCCGAACGCACGTTCGCGCCGCACTGTTCAGCTCTCGGCGAATCACGCAACTGTGCCGCGCTTTCACGTTGTCTCAGCGGAAGTGCGGCATGACTTCCTCGGCAATCAGCCGCATAGAACGCTTCACAGTCTCCGGCTCCATTGCACCGAGCTGGAATGTGCAGTTGAGCGCCGTGATCCCGCATATCTCCTGATAACGGGCGATCTTCTGCCGCACTGTAGCAGGGCTGCCCGACAGGGTACGTGTGTCGAATACCTCAGCGAGCGACGGTTCACCTGCCTCCGGCGTCGGTCGCGATGCACCGTTGACGACCTGCTGACAGCCGTCGCGAATTGCTCCTGACCCGCAGTCTCTCTCGCCAGTGTCCCGCTCAAGGCAGCGCTCTCGGTGTATGCTTGCCCGCATGTCGTTGCAGCACAAGATCCGGTTGTTCGCCTGCTTTCGGTTCTTCACAGCGTTCCGCTTCTCGTCGGCCATCCTGATCATCTACTTCGCCCGCGTCTCCGGTTCTTATGCGCTCGGCATGAGCGTCTTCTCGGTGGTCAGCCTATCCCAACTCGTTTTCGACATCCCCACGGGGGCGCTCTCCGACATGATCGGGCGGAAGCAGATCCTGTTCGCTGGCTCGATCGTCGCGCTCTGCTACACCGCCTGCTACGCGGCCTCGAACAGCTACTGGTTGCTCGCCGCCGGTGCCGCGTTCGAAGGGCTCGACCGCGCCCTGAACAGCGGCACCTGGAACGCGCTGCTGTTTGAGACGTTGGCCGAGCACGACTCCATCGGCCGGTATGCCGAGTTTTCCGGCAAGCTGACCGCCGCAGAGCACACCGCGTTCGGCCTGAGCGGTCTCGCAGGAGGGATAATCGCCGCTTACTCGTTTCATCTGGTTTTCTGGCTCACGCTCGTGCCGCAGGCCGTTGCGCTCGTGCTCACGCTCTGCCTGCATGAACCGGCCCGCTCCAGCCGGCGCCGCCGCAGCCTGAGGGCCGGACTTCTCGAGACGATGCGCCAGTTCGGCGCCAACGGACGGCTGCGGCTACTCACCCTTGCCGCCGCCCTGGGCGAGACGATCGGCGAGACCGCGTTTCAGTTCCGCCCGGCGTTCTTTCTCACGGTCTGGCCGGTGTGGGCCCTCGGTATGACCGGAACGATCACCCAGTTTGGCGGCGCTGCCAGCTTCTACTTCGCGGGCAGGATCATCCGACGCTTCGAGGCGCTGCGGGTGCTGGTGGGCGAGGTGATCTCCAGCCGCGTTTTGAATGTTACCGCACTGCTTTTTCCAGGGTCGGCCTCGCCGCTGCTGATGTCATTCACATCGCTTACCTATGGCCCTGTCCAGGTGGCGACGGAGACGCTCTTGCAACACGAGTTCACGGACGAGCAACGGGCGACGATGGGCTCCGTCGTCTCACAGGCAAGCAACATCGGCTTCGCCATCGGCGCCGTTTTGCTCGGCCTCTGTGCCGACCGCATCGGGCCGGTCCGCACGTTGCTATTTATCCAGTTGCTTGCGCTGCTGCCGCTCTGGGTCTATCACCGGCTTTTCGCCAGCCATCCCGGCGTCGCGAGCGTTTGAGCACGAGGTTCGGGCCTTTACGTCTTGAGCATTGCGCTCGCTTAAGCGGTCATGCCGCCATCAACAATGAACTCGGCTCCCGTCGAGTAGCTGCTGTCGTCCGAGGCGAGAAAGAGCGCGAGTTTAGCCACTTCATCCGCGTCAGCGACACGGCCGAGCGGAATCGAGCTTAGATAGCGGCTGTCGCCCGCGTCGATACCCGGCAACTGATGCAGCATGGCGGTTTCGATCAGGCCGGGGTGAATCGAGTTCACACGCACGCCGTACGGTCCAAGCTCACGGGCCGCCGTTTTGGTCATGCCTCGCACAGCCCACTTGCTGGCGCCGTAGGCGAATCCCGGTCCGGACGATCTCAGCCCGGCAATGGACGAGATGTTGATGATCGAGCCCGACCGGGCAGCGGTCATCGGCCGGGCCGCCGCCTGCATGCCCAGGAAAACTCCCACCTGGTTGACCTCAATCACACGGCGGAAGTCGGCCAACGTGGCATCGAGCAGCCTGCCGGTGATCCAGATGCCGGCATTGTTCACCCGCACATCGAGCCGCCCGTGCCGGTCAATCACCGCGCCGACGACCTTCGCCCAGTCCGTCTCGCTCGTGACGTCGTGGTGCAGATACTGCCCGCCGAAACCGGCTGCGGCCTGCTCGCCTTCGGCGTCGAGCACGTCGGTGATGACGACCGACGCGCCTTCGGCCGCAAACAGCTTTCCTTCCGCAGCGCCCTGCCCTCGCGCCCCACCGGTGATCAGAGCTACCTTGCCGTCGAGCCGTGCCATCGCTGCCTCCTTGCCGTAGTGCGGATGTCACGGTAGCACACCCGTTCACCACTTCGAGCTGAGACGGTTCGTACCGTCGGCCAGCGAAGCCGTATACTGCGGCGCAGGCGAGGATGATTTGTCCTGATCGGTGATGCAGGTCAATATGATACTCACTGATATTCGCCCTACCTGATCGGCGATGCTGGACAGCATCGTGTTCGCTGATATTCGGCCTGTTTGAAGGGGATGAGCGATGGGACGGTTGGAAGGCAAGACGGCAGTAATCACGGGCGGCGGCAGTGGCATCGGCCGCGCCTGCGCGATCCGGTTCGCGGCTGAGGGCGCAGCGGTGTGCGCCGCAGATCTAAACCTGGAGAGCGCAGCCGAGACGGCTCACGCGATAGAGTCCGCTGGCGGCAGAGCACTCGCGCTACAGGTGGACACCACTGACGAAGCCGCGTCCCGCAGCATGGTGCAGCGCTGCGTCGAGGCCTTCGGCGCAGTGGACATCGCCGTGGCCGCCGCCGGAATCGGTACCGCGCGTCCCGTGGCCGACCAGGGGCAACCTGGCTACACCGTGCTCACCGTTCCGATCGACCAGTTCCAGCGAGTGATCGACGTGAATCTCTACGGTGTCCTGTTCACGGACCGTGCCGTCGCATCCTGGATGCTCGCCAACGACCGGACAGGCAGCATCATCAATATCGCCTCGATCGCGGCGCATATCCCGCTGCCGGGCGGCGCCTACAGTATTAGCAAAGCAGGAGTCTGGATGCTCACCAAGGTGATGGCGCAGGAAGTCGCCGCTGCTGGCATCAGGGTCAACGCGATCGGGCCAGGCTGGATCGAAACGCCGATGACCGCCGGCATCCGCGAGGACGAGGGTCGCATGCGCTGGGCAATGAGCCTCACCTCGATGAACAGGATGGGACAGCCAGAAGAGATCGCCGCGACTGCGCTGTTCCTCGCGTCGGACGAGGCATCCTACTTCACCGGAGAGATTCTCCGCCCCTCCGGCGGCATCTTCGTCGGCTAGGAGAGCCAGCGCCGCCGCACGATTGCGAACGCCTCGTCGGTGCGCTCCAGCGCGTCAGCAATGTCTTCGTCGCGCAGCGCGGCGCTCATGAACCAGTTGTGACGGGGGTGCAGGTAGACGCCGCGCTGCGCTGCCTCGCTGGCAAAGGCGGTCATGCGCTCCAATCCGACATCGCCGGCGAAGGTCATGTACGGCATCTGGGGCGGTCCGCTGACGGTCACAGCAAGACCGTGTGCGACGGCCTGGCTGCGCAGCCCATCGCAGAGAAGCCCGCCCGCCCGCTCCATTTGCGTGATCGCGT
>JBBRGK010000175.1:0-6617 GCA_038240805.1 Dehalococcoidia bacterium
GTACAGCTGCGGCATCCTACGCTGCGGGCTGAAGCGACTGCTCGAACTCGATAGCCTGCTGGAGCGCCGCTGGTTCGCAGTCCGGGTAGAGCTCGGTGATGTCTGCGAGCGGGTAGCCCATGCGGGAAAACTCAAACACTACCGCGCTGGCGACGCGCGTACCCGTCAAATGGGGTTCGCCATGCAGCCTGCCGGGGATGATTCGCAGCAACGACCGGGGGCGATAGAGGTCGGGACCGGTACCGAATGGCTGCACCAGCGGTAACACGTCCAGCAGCAGTTGCTGGCGACGTACGTCCACCGTAATGACCGTGGCGTCGCTGAGCCGGAGCGTGAGCTGCCCATCCTCCGTCGCCGCGACTACCCGATAGAGCTCATCACGCGGGATCCCGTCTTCTTCCAGCGCATCCAGCATTCCGTGAACCTGCTGCAGACTCGTACAGCGCCGCTCTCCCAATAACGTGCGTGCGCGGAACCAGGCGATGGCACGTACGGCGAGCAGGTCGCCCCATGACCAGAATCGTGTTCGGGCGTCGGCGACGACGCTGGGCCGGTAGATCCCGTGCCGCGACCAGTAATGCAGCGTCGTAAGCGGTACACCAGAGAGCGCCGCCGCGCGGGCAGCGTCATAGACACCCTCGGAAGGGTCGAATCGTAGTCTCGCCACCGCCCGGGTTGTTGCCACCGCCACACCTCTGCCTGGTGCTGCCTGCACCGTGTAGCTGTCGATCGGTCTGACCAATACTATATCGTCACGCGGTAATCGCGTGGGTGACCGATCCTAACCCAACCGCCGGGATTCCTGTCTGGGAACCGAAGCGGAGGAGCACCAAAAAAGTCCCGCGCTTGCGAGCGAGGCATAGACCGATGGCTGGTCAGATGTCCCGCCGCTCTTGATCAGGCGGTGCCGGGCCGCATCCGGGCTGAAAGCTCGATCAGGGTCGGTTCATCTCGTAAATCATTCGCAGGCCGATCAGGGTCAGGTTCACGTTCACGGCCTCGATCACCGACGTCTCACGGGCGATGGCCGGGGCGTAGCCGCCGGTGCCGATCACGTGGGCGCCGCCGCCCAGCTCACGTTGAAAGCGATCGACGATCCCCTCCACCAGTCCCACGTAGCCAAACATGATCCCGGACTGCAGCGCATGGACGGTGTTCTTGCCGATGGCCGAGCGAGGTTTCTCAAGCTCGACGTGGTAGAGGCGCGAGGCACGCCGGAAGAGAGCATCGGCGGCGATGCCGATGCCTGGCGCAATCGCGCCGCCCACGTAGTCGCCCTCACGAGAGATAGCATCGAACACCGTGGCCGTGCCGCAGTCGACCACGATCAGCGGCGTGCCGTAGAGCTTGATCGCCGCCACTGCGTCTACCACCCGGTCGGCACCCACGTCGCGCGGGTTGTCGTAGAGGATGCGCAGCCCCGTGCGCACACCGCTGCCCACCACCAGCGGCGCGGTCTGGAAGTAACGCCGAATCAACTCGACGAAGGTCTGGGTGAGCGCGGGCACGGTACTGCTGAGCACGCATTCGTTGATATCAGCGGTGCCGATGTTGCAGGTGCGCAGCAGACCAAGCATCAGAATCGCGTACTCATCCGGCAGCCGGTCCTCGTCGGTACCCAGCCGCCAGGTGCCCCGCAACTCCTCGCCGTGATAGACGCCGAAGTGAACGCTCGTATTGCCGAGGTCTACGGCCAGCAGCATCGCGTCGTCCCGTCCTGACACGCCCGCAGGCAGCGGCGCGCACGTTGGCTATCTTACACGCGGTATGGCCAGGGAACGGCGGCACGCCTCCGGCCGGGTTCGGCTACAGCCGCGGCTTTTTGCGTTCACGGAGAAAGCGATCGACGGCGTCCGCGGTGGCGGTGTCGATCTCGTGGTTCTCGCGGTGTTCGATCAGGCCGCCGATGCGGCGCTGGAGCGAGAGCAGCTCGGTGCGGCGCCGCCTGGTTGCCAGGCCGAGCAGCCGCTGGATATCGGCCACTGAAGCGCCGTGTTCGGTCAGCACAGCATCGATCGCGCGGGACTGCGCCTCGGCGCCCTGGCCTTCGGTCGAGTGAATCGCGGTTTTCAGGTCTCGCAGCAACGCCCGGTCGTCCACCTGCCTGCTACCCTCCGTCTCCTGCCGTGCCTGCCCAAAACTATGGCAGGATTGCCACACCCATACCAGCGCCAGTGCCATGAAGCGGGCGCCGCAGAGTGCAGTATACCGGTCACGCACCGACGTGGCGCGAACGGTGCTGTACTCAGGGCGTGGCCGCCCGCTACCATCTGATCTCCGGCGGTCGTTCGCCGAAGGTTTGATCGGAGGCTGCCTGTGAGCAGCGTGGACCATGTGCTTCATTTGTTTTTGATCAGCACCAGCACCGGTGATACCTCCGTGTTCCTGCTGGAACGGGAGCCCGGTGTGGTCGAATTTCCCCAGCTCGATGTCTCGGAGAAAGACCTTGACGACGAGTCGGGGCTCGTGCAGCGCATCCGCGACTCTACGGGCATGGAAGTGGCGATCAGCGGCTTCCTGAACCCGGCGGAACCGGGGGTACTGCAGCCGGCTAACAGCAAGTTTCTGATCGGCCGCGTCGTGGGCGGCACACCGCACCCCTCGGCACAGCACGTCGGCTGGGAATGGCGCCGTGGCAATAACCTGCTATCGCTCCAGTTTTTGCCCAGGCTGATGGTCAATGAGCTGCGGGTGTTCATGAACAGCTAACTGATACAGGCGGCTCCGGATGCCGCGTTATGATGACGCGCCTGTTTTCCAGTTGCGTTCGACCGGCCCATGTCGCACCCTGAATAGGCGGAGGACCTTTTGAACAAGGCGACCCAACCGAAATGGCGGCTGACTCTGCTGCTGATCGCGCTGATTGCGTCTACTGCGGCAATTGCCGGTGGTCACAACAGCGTCGCGCTTGCCTTTACCGCCAGCGCACCATTTACCCCGGACGCAAACGGCACCGGAACCGGCTTCGCCACGACCGTTTCGGGCGTCACGCCCAGCGTGCAGGTCTCTATTCAAGGAGCAACACCGAACGCGACCTACGCAATCTACGCTTGCCTGGGGCTGACTGGCGGCGACTTCGACTGTGTCGGCAGGAACAACCCGCCTGTACTGCAAATGCAGGTGCTGGCGCTGCGGGCGCTCTCGCCGATCAGCGTCGGCCTGGTCCAGCAGGGCAGCCTGACGGTAGACGACTCAGGCTCAGGCAGCACGACGATCGGCCTGATTCCCAACCTGCTGCCCGACACGCCGCATAGCATCTTTAATGTGGTTCACCTGGCCAATACTGCCAACCCGTCCGATGCCTACACGGCACTCGACCTGCAAACGCCGCTGCGGCCGGTGGCGGGCGTGAACACCCTCACGCCGCTGGCGGTGACGACGGTGATCGGTGTGCCCGTCTATGTGCTGGCTGTCTTCCCCGGCTATGCCTACCCCGTGGCGATCACGGCGGTGCCAGGGGCGCCGTTCGTGCCCTTCTTCTCCGTGCCGGCGAACCTGATCGGCTTCTCCCCGTTTAACGTTACCGTTGGGCTCTGTGCCAGCGGCTCAACGCCTGTCGCGCAGCCGTTCCCTGCGACGCTGAACGATCTCGTGAGCGGCCGCGTCGTCCTTAGCTGCGTCAACTAGCCGGCAGCCGGCGTCGGGCAAGAAGGGCGAGGCGTTTATGACCGAGCAGGCCGCGACGACAGCGACATCCACACAGCCCGACGATGATGCCGGCGGCCCGTCCGTGCAGGCCGGACCCACGGTTCCGCCCGCGACGATCTCGGCCCTGCTCGATCTGGTGCAGGCGACATACCGGCCGGGTTCGGCGCTCACTGATACAGAGCGTGAGCGCCTGCAGACGACGATTGGCCACATGCAGGCAGCATCGGCGGCGATTCATGCCTATCCGCTGACCAACGCCGACGAGCCCGACCCGATTTTCTCCGCCTTTCGCGCCGAGTAAGGGCGCGGCCGTGGCGGTCTGACTGCATCAGCCTGGAGGTCGAATCCGCATGGCCATCGATGAAGCGGTCCTCGTCTCGGCATCGCTGCGCGAACTGGGCCGCATGTTGCGCACTGGCGAGACGAACCCGACTGAGCTGGCCAACGCCTATCTCGAACGGCTTGACACGGTCGGGCGCCGGTTCAACGCCGTAGTCACGCTCACCCGCGATCGGGCGATGCGTGAAGCGCGCCAGGCCGGGGAGGAGCTTGCCGCAGGGCACGATCGCGGCCCCCTGCACGGCATTCCCTACGGACTGAAGGACCTCGTGGCCACCGCCAATATCCCAACGACGTGGGGAGCCGTGCCCTATCGGGAGCAGGTGTTCGACCGGGACGCAACCGTCGTGACCAGGCTTGGCGCTGCGGGTGCTGTGCTGATCGCCAAGCTGGCGATGGTCGAGCTTGCCGGCGGCATGGGCTACGAGCAGCCGGACGCAAGCCTGACGGGGCCGGGCCTGAGCCCGTGGAACGTCGAGGGCTGGAGCGGCGGCTCATCAAGCGGCTCCGGCTCTGCGGTTGGCTCACGCTCCGTGCCGTTCGCAATCGGTTCGGAGACATTTGGTTCAATCCTGACCCCCGCCTCGTTTTGCGGCGTCTCCGGCCTGCGGCCAACCTACGGCCGTGTCAGCCGACACGGCGCCATGGCACTCTGCTGGACGATGGACAAGCTCGGGCCAATGGCCCGCTCCGCCGACGACTGCGGCCTCGTGCTCGACGCGATCGCCGGGCATGACGCGGAGGACCCGTGCAGCCTCACGCAACCATATCGCTATGCGCCGGAGGAGTCGCGTAGTGACGGCTTTCGCCTCGCCGTGCTGAAAGGCGCCACCGACGGCGCCGAAGCCGAGGTCAAAGCGAACTTCGAGGCAGCCGTCGCCGTGCTGCGTGGCGTGGCGACCATCGAAGAAGTGGAGCTGCCGGAGATTCCGTACGGCGCCGTGGCGACGACGATCATTCGTGCCGAGGCGTCCGCCTCCTTTGACGATCTGATTAGCAGCGGCCGTATCAGCGAGCTGACTGCTCCCGAGGACCGGATCAACCCGATGTCGTATATTACGGTCTCAGCGCGCGACTACCTGCGGGCACTGCGTATTCGCCGCCATATCGGCAGAGCAGTCGATGCGCTCATGGCGCGCTACGACGCCGTGCTGTCGCCGACCACGAACGGTGTCGCCTACAAGATCGGTGAGCCGTTCCCCACAGCGCGCACCCGCAGCGTTGGCTCGGCGCTCGGCGCTGCCGGCAATGTCGCCGGTGTGCCGGCGATCAGCATGCCAAATGGCATCGGCGCCCGTGGCCTGCCCACCGCGATCCAGTTCGTGGGCCGGGCTCTGGATGAAAACCGTATCCTCGCTGTTGCGAACGCCTACCAGCGCCTCACGGACTGGCATCTGCGCCTGCCACCGCTCCAGGTCTGATTCGCCAATCCGGCGTTTGCTCCCTGTTTCTGTCAGCGCTGTATGCGGTATTATGACGCGGCGCCTCGTGCGGGCGCGGCGGGCAGGAACGAGGGAGGCAGAGCGTGGAGTACCGGCACATTCTCTACTCGGTGGACGACGGTGTTGCGCGGGTGATCCTGAACCGCCCGGAGGTGCGCAACGCGCAGAGCCGGCGGCTGCTCGAAGAGCTTGACGATGCCTTCACCCAGGCAGCAAACGACCCCGAAGCGCGGGTGATCGTGCTCTCGGGCGCCGGCCAGAGCTTCTCCGCCGGGCATGACCTGGGCTCGCGCGAAGAGAAGGCGGACCGCGAAGCACGTCCGGGCGAAGGCGGGCTGCGTGGCCGCTACCAACGGCTGTGGGACCTGTACATCGACTTCGGCCTGCGCTGGCGGAACCTGCCCAAGCCGACGATCGCGATGGTACACGGCTACTGCATTTTCGGCGGCTGGATGATCGCCACGGCAATGGACCTGATCATTGCCTCCGACGACGCAAAGTTTCTCGCCTCGCACTTCCAGTACTTCTCCGTGCCGTACGATGTCGGCGTCCGCAAAGCGAAGGAACTGCTGTTTGAGTTCCGCTTCATGCACGCCGACGAAGCGGAGCGAGCCGGCATGGTGAACCGCGTCGTGGCGCCGGCGCAGCTTGAGCAGGAAACACTGGCGCTCGCCAGGCGAATCAGCATGAACGACCCTTTCTGGCTGCGGCTGGCAAAGCTGTCGGTGAACCAGGCCCAGGATCAGATGGGCTACAGCACGTTCATCACCGGCGCACTGCAGACCTACACCGTGATGAGCGAAGCAGGTGGCAACACAGCACACGAGTCGGCGCAAGGCGGCCGACGGCGGTACGACAGCGTCGAACGGGCGATGAGCTATGAGCAGGAACGCTCACAAGACTAGTCATATTCCGTACTACTTTTAGCTCGTTGGTCGTAGGCTCGATCGGCCTATGGTGGCATGTGCGGGTAGCGTCCCTGGCCGTATTACTGGTATAGGAGATGTTCGAGCCGGTCGCTTGAGCACTCCATATCGGCAAAAGGGGAGCCAACCGCCATGACCTGCATCATCTGCCGCTTTGAATCTGAACTCGACGATGTCGTCGTCCGCTCCGGTGCCCAGTGCGTCTGCCTGCGCTGCTACCTCCGCGAGACCGGTGAGTCGCGCCCAATGCCCAAGAATCTGC
>JBBRGK010000176.1:0-6550 GCA_038240805.1 Dehalococcoidia bacterium
TTGATGCGCCCGCCAGCATCAAGAGCGACCATCGCCGCGACACTGACCACCGCGATGTCCATCGCCGCACGCGGCGTCAGCCGCTGGTACGCGTTGCCGCTCCGCGCAGCAGAGGCCGGGACATCAAAGCCGGTGAACAGCTCGTTGCGCGCCAGGATTGTGCGCCCCGGTCCGAGGAACGAATCTGCCAGAGGCACCATTCGAACTCCGCCCGGTCCCGAGATTTCGACTGAAGCCCCCAGCGCGACCAGCGGCGGGATGCTGTCGGCGGAGGGCGACGCATTACCGATATTTCCGCCGACTGTCGCCAGGTTGCGCAGTTGAACACCGGCAACGACGGTGGAGGCCTCGCTGAGCGAGGGATAGATCGCACGAACGTCCGAATGGGTTTCCAGACGACGAAACGTTACGAGTGGCCCGATGCGCAAGCCAACACTCCCCAGATACCGCAACTCATCGAGACCATGAATACGTTTGATGTTGATGACCGAGCGATAGTTGCGAAGTCCGCGACGCATCTGTAACAGAAGGTCGGTTCCTCCGGCGAGCACAGCGCCCGCCTCACCCTCCGAGGCCATCATGTCGAATGCCTCGGGCAGTGTCGCCGGCTCGTAATACTCGAACGGCATCAGGCTCGGTCCCCGCTCTCGCTCGAAGTCGGGACACGGTTCCGGATAGACGCATCGGCCATCCATTGCTGCAAGACAGCAGGTTCGGCGGGACCGCCCGGCAGCACCGTCGCGAGGTCTTTAATCACCGCCTTGCTGCATGGGCGCAGGCGTATCTCCGAGCCGGCCGCGATCGGCGTCGCACACCCCTTGCGCACCTTACCGTCCAGGTTGACGCGGCAGCTATCACAGATGCCGCGCCCGCAGGTGTAGTTACGGTAGCCCAGTGTGGGATCAAACTGCTCGTAGATGTAGTGAAGTAACGTGAGCACGCTGTGACGCTGCGTGTACGGGACCTCAAACGTCTGCCAGTGGGATGCAGTGTCCAGCTCGGGGTTGAACCGTTCGACGTGCACAGTGACGGACTCCTCGATCATGCTACCGTCACCTCCGCGCGCTGCTCGAGCGGTATAACGGGAGCGGTCCCAAGCGAGACGTTGCCGTCGTCGCCTTGACGGAGGGTCGTGTGACACAGCCATTCCGGGAGGGGGGTCGGGAAGTCAGTACGGAAGTGGTGACCTCGGCTCTCCTTGCGGAAGAGCGCTGACTGGACGACCGCGTTCGCGACATCCAGCATGTTCGCCACCTCCAGCGCGTCCTGCCATTCGAGCGCAAACGGCGGCTTGAAGGCAGCACGTGTCAGCGGCAACTCGTGATCCCGCATCTGCTGAATAACCCGCAGACACTCGGTCATCCCCGCCTCGTCACGACGATGAGCCATGAACAGCTGCATGGTGTGCTGGAGCCTCTTGCGCAGCTCAACCGGGCGAATCGCCCCCGGTGTGTCAGCGACCACAGCATCCAGCCGCTTCAACTCGCGGTTCACGGCATCCTGATCAATGCTGGGCTGAGACATGGCGGCAGCGTACTCGGCCGCATATATCCCTGCCCGCCGGCCAAAGACCTGTGTCTCGGCGAGCGCATTGCCAGAGGTGCGGTTCGCCCCATGCACATTGCCGGACACCTCACCGGCTGCGAAGAGCCCCGGAACACTCGATTCGGTGCGTTCATTGATGCGGATGCCGCCGAGGCAGTAATGTGTGCCCGGTTTGACCTCAATGGGTTCTTTGGTGATGTCGACACCGAGGTCGCGCAGCTCGGTATACGGAAGCGAGTCAAGCGTGTGCAGCAGTTCAAAGAGTTCCTTCTGAGAGCGGGGCGAATCGCGCAGATCGATAAACACGCCGCCGTGAGGAGAGCCCCGCCCTTCGTCAATCTCTTTGAAGACGGCCTTCATCATGATGTCGCGGACCGGCAGCGCGTAGCGTTCTTCAACCTTTGGCAAAAACTCCTTGCCCAGACCGTTTACCATCTTGCCCGCCAGGTAACGCGGACCCATCAGCCCCTCGTACTGCACGAGCGTACCTTTGACTTCGTCCGGCCACACCAGGCAGGTGGGATAGAAGAGCATCATCTCGAGGTCAACCATAGAGGCCCCGACGCGGAGCCCCAGGGCTGTACCGTCTCCGGAAGCGCCTGGCTCTGTGTCGGTGAACTCCATCAGCTCTTCATAGCCGCCCGTCGCAATGACCACGGCCTTCGCCTGGAAGACCACCACTCCGGCCGTGCGCAGGTTCACGGCGACTGCGCCCGCGACACGCTCGCCGTCCATTAGCAGACTGGTGGCGATAAAGTCTTCGAATGTCTGAATGCCGGGGCGACGCAACAGCTCGCGGCGCAACCCGAACATCATGCCGTAGCCACAACCGCGAATCACCAGGTTACGGGCAAACGACTGACCCGGATGAATGACCTGGAACGTGCGCCCTTCGGCAGTCTTGGTGAGTTTAACGCCGTATGCTTCCATCTCCAGCGCGCGGGCCGTCGCCTCTTCGACCAGTGCCTTGATCAGGTTCTCGTCGCCGAGGTAGCGACCTTCTTTGGTTACATCAGCAAAGGCGATCTCGGCGGTGTCTTCGGGCTCTTCGAAGGCGGCGGCGGCCTGATAGGAGGGGCATGCCATTGCGGTAAGGCCACTGTGCGCCACCTGCCCCTTGACGAGCATGGCCACCCGTGCGCCCGCGTCGTCCGCCGCAATAGCGGCCCGCACGCCGGCGCCACCGCCGCCAATGATCAGTACGTCCGTTTGGACCGATAGGTACGGCGCCACGATTCACCTCCGCCGACAGTGGTCCACATCCCGAACCGATGGTCCTTTCCGGGGACCTCGAATGCGTGGAGGCTAGCAGTTACAGCGCGCCCGGTCAACGCCACTTGCGAGGCGATCATTCACGATCCGAACCTTGACAGCCGGTTCTAATGATGGTATTTCTCACGCACATTGTTCCACTCTATGCACCTATGGTTCACAGAGTGAACCGGGTTGCCGGTTCTGAGCAGTTTGCGTGCAGGTTCAATGCAAGTTGCTGTACAGAAGGGGCGCTGGCAATGGGTAATGACTACTGGGACCGCAAATCGGCGTTCAGCCGCCGGGTTTCCCGCCGTGCCGCGCTGCGAGGAGGCGTGTTCGGCGCCGCCGGGCTGAGCGCGGCGTTCATTGCAGCCTGCGGTGGCAACAGCAAGAACAACGCCACTAAGAGCACTTCGCAAAGCGTGGCACCGGCCGCATCGGCAACGCCGGCGGCCAAAATTAAGCGCGGCGGCAAGCTGACCTTCTCCCAGCCTGAGAACTTCGCTACCTTCGATCCTCAATACAGCTCAAATTTCTTTGATTTCTCCCTCGTCTTCGACTCTTTGCTGGGCCTGGACGAGAAGGGCATCGCGGGAGTGACCGATACGTCACTGGCTCAGGCAGTCGAACAGCCGGACCCCACCACCTTCATCTTCCACCTGCGCAAGGGCGTCAAGTTCCAGGATGACACAGATTTCAACGCTGGGGCCGTCAAATTCAGCCTTGATCGCGTCGTGGCGCCTACGCCGCCCGGCCAGTACTGGAAGAGCGCGTTCGTCAATTACGACCGTGTTGAAGCGCCCGACAACTTCACGGCTCGCCTCACGCTCAAGCAGACCGACGGCGCCATCAACACCTTGCTCGGGGACGCAGCAGGCATAATGATCTCGCCGACGGCGTACCAGGGAAAGGCGCTGGAAGACGTTGCCTGGGCACCCGTCGGCACCGGCCCCTATAGACTTGTCGACCACAGGCAGGATGCTTACCGCCGCTATGAACCCTTTGCGGGCCACTGGCGAAAGCTGGCCGACGGCGGCACTGCGGCGTTGCTCGACAGTGTCCAGTGCAACGAGATCGCCGAGGTGGCCAGCAGGACGGCCTCGCTCCAGTCGGGGGAGTTGGACCTGATGGTAACGACCTCCGAGAATCCTGCCCCGGGGGTCCTCGACAACGATCCGAACCTGAAGGCGTATTCTCGCGACGGATACGGCCTGCAGTTTCTCCTGGTGAACCACGCCCTGCCGCCAATGGACAATGCCGACTTCCGCCGTGGCATCGCCTGGGCCATCGACCGCGAGACACTCGCCGCATCGCTGTACCAGAAGGTCTACAACGGCAAGGTTTACTCCTTCCTGTCGCCCGCGTCGTGGGCGTATAAGGAGGCCACGAACTTTCCGGCCTATGACGTGCAGAAGGCGCAGATGTTTATTGATCGCTCAGGCATTCCAGAGGCGCAGCGGACCGTCATGCTCACGACCGCCAACACCCAGCTGTTCGCCGCCTTTCAGACCATCTTTGCCAGGATCGGCGTGAAAGTCGTGTTCGTGGACGCTACTCACGCGCAGGGCAAGGTCTACAAGAATCGGGGCGACAAGCCGGAGATCCACCTTGCCGATCAATCGTTGACCAACAAGGTCGATCCGCACCTCTCGTGCGCACAGCACCTCTCGTCCACGGGTCCCTGGAATATGAGCGGCACTCCGGCCGGACAAATGGACGATCTTATTACCAGGGCGACGAGCACCTACGATGTCAGTGCGCGTAAAGCGATCTATGGGCAGATCCAGGACATTCAGGCCGATCAGATCTATACGATGATCCCCCTTGCCGTTAAGCCGGTCAGACAATGGGCCAAGAAAAACGTGACCGGTATTCAGTTCCGCCCGTCGTCTGAGTGGCCCACCTTCCGCGATCTCGGGCTCACCTAGGCGGCGTTCTTACGATGCACTGCAGCAACCGCCCCGGTTATCGGGCGAGGAGATGGCCATGGTTCGGGTGATCGACCTCGAATGTAACCTCCCGCCCTCAGAAACCGCCGATTCCCGGTCAGCCTCAGAGGAGTCCCAGGTTCGAGGCTCCGGTGACACCTTCCGCGGTCGCGAGCCCGAGACAGTCCCCGGGTATGGCATGGCCAATTACGGGCGCATCTTCGAGAGCCGCGGAGAAGGCGAGAACACCGTGCGCCCGATTTCGATCGATCAGTTCGCGGAAGTGGTCGCCAGGGCGGGACTGAGCTTCCTGGGAGTCGGCATCAAGCCGCCAGCGGCGACCTGGGGCATAGTGATCCAGGAGGGCTTCCCGGATATTCGGACGAACGTCTGGGCTTCGATCGCGCCGGGCGTCGCGATCACCTCGTTTGTGCTGGCGGTGAACCTGCTCGGGGACCGGCTGCGGGATGTACTGGACCCTCACCTGAGAGGCTCACGCTAGAGCGCGAGTAGCGTACCGGCCCCTTCACCAGCACGTCCGTGAGGCGAAAGGGAACGCTGGAGAGAGCGGCGGCTACAGCTTTTGCTCTCGAACCACGTCCTTGTCGAAGAGAATGTGACCGGTGTAGCTGCGCGGGTCCTGCTCACATAGCCACAACGCGGCTTTGCCCATATCTACGGCCTCTTCAAACTCCAGGTCCGGTTGGTCGCGGCTATTGCCCGCGAACTTGTTGCCGGGAGTCGCGATCCGGCCGGCCGGCGAGAGAACGTTCACGGCGATGCCGTCCGGCTGAAGCTCCATCGCCAGCCCCTGCGAGTACCGTTCCAGCCCGGCTTTGGAGAGCGCGTAAAAGGCGCCTCTGGCACGCGCCGCCTGCTCCGGGTCGTACGGTCCCGCTCCGGGGAATACGGCCGCACGTGAGGAGACGTTGATGATGTGACCGCCGCCGCCGCCGGCCATCAGGTCGATCACGGCCCGAATCAGCATGATCGGGGCACGCATGTTAACCCGGTAGATTAGATCGATGTGCCTGGGCTGGATGTCGCGCGTGCCGCCGGGCACGAGGATAGCGGCATTGTTGATCAGGATGTCGATCCGGCCGAACGTCGCCAGCGCTTGTTCGACTCCGGCCGTAATGTCCTCGTCTTTCGAGACATCCAGTTTGACCGCCAGGGCACGGACTCCCTGAGCTTCGACCTCGCTCGCGACTGTATGAATCGTACCGGGCAGGCGCGGATCGGTCTGGGTTTCGCTTCGGGCCGCAACCACGATGTTCGCACCGGCAGCGGCCAGAGCGACCGCGACATCGCGCCCAATGCCGCGGCTGGCGCCGGTGATGAATGCTACCTTGCCGGCAAGCGGCTTAGCCTCGCTAGTCATACTATCCTCCAGGGTGCTGGTCGCTCGATAGTAGACGCTCGAATCGGCATTGCGCCAGCAGAGTAAGTCGGGTCAGTAGCATAAATACGGGTGAAGATCCGCGGTATTCCTTTATTGGCCAGCTAATCGGCGCGGTGCATCAGCATCGTTACGCGCTCAATCGTCGCCATGCCCGACTCGATCATTGGTTCCACCACTTCGAAGAAGGAACGGAGCTTCGACTCGTCGTCGATGATCTCCACCACCATTGGCAGAGCCGGGGCGATATCGACCAGCAGGGCGGTGTGCAGCCTTCGGTCCGCGCCGTACCCTTCGATGCCTCGCAGAACCGTCGCGCCAGCCAGTCCCTGCTTCATCGCCTCTTGAACAAGCACGGTGTGCAGGCTCTTGCCGCGTACGGTCGCTTTCTCGGACACAATAATGCGCAGCCGTGCCGCTTCGT
>JBBRGK010000177.1:0-6534 GCA_038240805.1 Dehalococcoidia bacterium
CCTGGAACGCAGCGTGCGCGATCTGGCGGCCCTCTATCCCGTGGTTCAGTCGATTTCGGTCGTGCCCGTGGGGGCGACGATGCAGTATGAAGAACGGGCAGCCGCAACCGGACGGGAGAACGTGGATGCTTGCGACCCTGACTTCGCGCGGGCCATCCTCAAGCAGGTAAGGCCATGGCAGCGAGAGTATCGCGCCCGGCACGGAGTCAGCCTGGTCTACCTTGCCGATGAATACTACCTGACGGCCGGCGCCGCTATTCCCGGGGCGGTTATGTACGACGGCTTTGAGCAGTACGAGAACGGAATCGGCATGACTCGCCGCCTGATGGACGACTGCCGGCGAAGTCTGCGGCTGATCGCCCGTCGCGGTCTGCGGTTCCGTCCGATGCCGGTCACGATCGGCTCGGGGGCGCTGATCGCACCAACGTTGCGTTCCCTTGCGGACGAGGTATCGTTGGCCACTGGCCTGAGCTTCGAGGTCATCCCAATCGAAAATACTCTGTTCGGGCCGCGAATCAACGTCTCGGGCCTGCTCGGCGCTGGCGATGCGATCGGGGCGCTGCGAGCCACTGCGCTCGGCGAGGTCGTATTTCTGCCGCGCACGTCGCTCGACTACTTTGGCCGCCATTTCCTCGACGACGGCACCCCGGCCGACATCGAGCGCGTTGTGGGACGCCCGGTAGCGTTCGCTTCGATGTGGAGCGAGCTGCTCGACCAGCTGCTCGACTACCAGGAACAGTCGCAAGTTTCTGCGCCCGGCCGTGGACGATCAACCAACGGCAAGTTCTGGGCGATAGCCTAACATCCGGCGAGTCAATCATCGAGTAGCCGCACCCGAGTGACCCGCGATTCGCACTGCCGTTGACGAACAATATTGCTCTGCAGGAGCATGAGACCGCTCTGATCAATACAGCACCATGTTCGGGGTCCGGTGCTTGCCGGAACCCTCGGATATTCTGACCGGGAGGCGCCGCGATCTGTGGAATTATCGGGTATGTCGGCGGCGATCAGGCGGCGCCGATCCTCCTGGAGGGTCTTGCGAGGCTCGAATACCGGGGCTATGACTCCGCCGGAATCGCGGTGATGGACGGCGATCGGCTCGAGATCGAAAAGCGCGCCGGCAAACTCGGCGTACTGGCTTCTGCGGTCGAAGGGCACCACCCTCTCGGGACAATCGGAATCGGGCACACGCGCTGGGCCACGCACGGCGGCGTTACCGATGCGAACGCCCACCCTCACACCGACTGTTCCGGCGATGTCGTCGTGATCCACAACGGCATCGTCGAGAACTTTGCCGCCCTGCGCGCCGAGCTAATGGATGCCGGGCACACTTTCCGCTCCGAGACCGACACGGAGGTCATCCCGCACCTGATCGAGAGCTACCTCGAGCAGGAGGAGCCTTTGCAGGAGGCGGTTCGTCTGACGATCAACCGTCTCGAAGGGGCGGCGGCGCTTGTCGTAATCTCACGCCGCGAGCCAGACCAGATCATCAGCGCACGGGTGAGCAATGCCGGCGCCGTGGTGATTGGCTATTGCAAAGACTCGATGCTGCTCGCCTCAGATCTCCCTGCGCTGCTGCGACACACGCAGCGGGTTGCTTACCTTGCACACGGCGAGATTGCGAAGTTGACCCGCGAAGGCGTGACCTACATCGACTCCACGGGCGCGCCGCTCGACAAGAAGCCGACGGTCGTCGCCTATGACTATGCGTCGGCGGAGAAAGGGCCTTACCGCCACTTCATGCAGAAGGAGATCTTTGAGCAGCCGAGCGCACTGACATACACCATCGGCCAGTATGTCGACATGGAGAACAGTCGCATCTCCTTCGACGACGTTAATCTCTCAGCACAGCAGATCGAGCGGATCAAACGGGTCGTGCTCATCGCGATGGGCACCAGTTTGCACGCGGCCATGGTCGGCCGCACCTACTTTGAACGTATTACCGGGCTGCCAACCGAAGTCGATAATGCGAGCGAGTTTCGCTACCGCCAGGCCGTGGTCGGACCGGACACGCTGGTCATTTCAATCTCACAGTCCGGCGAGAGCGTCGATACCCTGGCCGCAATGGAAGAGGCAACCCGGCATCATTGTCCGCAGATCACGGTCTGCAACGTTGAAGGCGCCCAGACGACGCGTGTCGCCGATGGCACTGTCCTGACACGCTGCGGTCCTGAGGTGGCGGTCGCAAGCACAAAGACCTATGTCGCCTCGATCGCCGTCCTCTACATGCTTGCGGCCTGGCTGGGACGGCAAAAAGGAACGCTCGGCAGTGACACCCTGTCCGGCCTGCTGGACGATCTGATCCGGGTGCCAAATCTGGTCGCCCGGGTGCTGGAAGGCGCCCTCGCGGAAGAGAACCCGTACAGCCTCCTGGCCCGCAAATACAGCGACCGCCGCAATATGCTCTTCCTCGGGCGCGGACTGCAGTACCCGGTCGCAATGGAGGGGGCGCTCAAGATGAAAGAGATCAGTTATCTGCACGCCGAGGGATACCCCGCTGGCGAGATGAAGCACGGCCCGATCGCCCTGATCGACAACGAGATGCCGGTAATCGCTCTGGCGCCCCGCGACAGCCTGTTTGAGAAGACCTGTTCCAACATCCAGCAGATTCAGGCCAGGCGGGGCCGATCAATCGCCATTGGCACTGATGGCGATGAGGAGTTGAGCAGTATTGCGGAGGACGTGCTCTGGACGCCGGCCGGCCCGGAGTTGCTATTACCAATCATCACCAGCATTCCACTGCAACTGCTCGCCTATGAGATCGCCATTGCCCGAGGCAATGACGTGGACCAACCGCGCAACCTTGCAAAGACGGTAACCGTGGAGTGATACCCCGCCTCTCGCCCGGCCCGGCGTAACCAGGAGGTGGCGTTCGCCCATCACTATTGGTGCCGCAGGGACACGAATGCCCCCTCCATCATGATGATGGAGGGGGCATTTAACGTGCCTCAAACCTGAGCGACCCGACGGACGCGGCCGGAACGCGATTCTACACCGAAGGCTCTGAAAGTGTCGCCACGGCGTTCACACAGATGAAGATCGCATCGAGCCGGTTGAGCGTCGGTAGATCGCTCGCCTGCGTGGCGCCAGGAAAGTAGCCGCGATATCGCGCCGTGGCGGGATCGGCCAGCTTCCAAATGCTGAGTACCGTCGACTGTGGACTGACGGCATTCGCTATCGTGCCGGTAGGCGTGCCGTCAGCGAAGGTAGAGGAAACATTGCTGCACCCGACCACGAGCGTGACAGTGCGGTTACTGCCGGTGACCGTAACGGTCGTGGATGCCGCGACTACCGCCCCCGTGGAGTCTGTGACGGTGATTACCGCCGTGTAGGTACCGTTCGCGTTGTAGACGTGCGACGCGCCCTGGCAGGGAGCGCTGGTACTGTTATCGCCGAAACTCAACACGCAGGAGACGATCGAAGCATTGGCATTTGTGGTCGTCGCTGTGGTATTAAACGCGATCGCCGTGCCGCCTGAGCCGGTGTAGGGTCCGCCAGTGTTGGCCGTCACCCCGTTCGCGGTCGAGCTGCCGGTCGTCCCGGACCCTGATCCTCCCCCGGAGGTGCCGCCATTGATCGTCGCGGCCGTAGTCGCAGAGGAGGACTGGCCGCTGGAATCTGTGACGGTGAGCGTGACGGTATAGCTACCTGCCGCAGTATAGGTATGGCTGACGAACTGGCCGCTGCCGGTGGCGGTGTTATCACCAAAGTTCCACTGGTAGCCGGTGATCGTCGCGCCCTGGTTGAAGGTTTGAGCGAAGCCACCGAAGTTCACGACCTGGCCCGTCGAACCGATATAGGGCCCGTTGGGGGCAACCCGTATGTTGGGGTTCGAGCCTGTCGTGGTGCCTCCGCCGGTGCCGCTGCCGGATATGGTTGCAGTCGCGAATGCGCAGCCGATTCTGCCGTTCTGATCGGTAACCGTGAGGGTCACCGTGAACGTGCCGGCCGTTGCGAACGGGTGCGACACGGAGGTGCCTGCCGCAGTGCTACCATCGCCAAAGTTGAAAGAATAGGTCGTGCTGCCGGTCGTCCCGCTGGCCACGCCGATGAACGTGAGCGTAGCACCGACTGCCCCTGATTGGGAGGCTGGGGTGATTGACGCCACGATTATCCCGCCCGGAGTCGCTGTGCAGGTGCCTGTCGTGCCGCTGCCTGTCACTGTGACCGTGGCCGCTCCGCATCCGGTCCTGCCGGCCTGGTCCGTCACCGTCAGGATCACGGTAAAGGTTCCCGCGGAGGCAAAGGGGTGGGTCACAGCGGCGCCGGTCGCTGTGCTGCCATCGCCGAAGTTAAACGAGTAGGTCGGCGTGCCCTGGGTGCCCCCCGCTGCAGCGAAGAAGCCAACGCTTGCGCCGACGGTGGCCGACTGGCTGGTCGGAGTGATTGCTGCGGTGATTGGACTCCCAGCAGTCGGAGTGCAGCTTCCGGTTGTACCACCGGTCCCCTGGCCCGTAACAGTTACCGGCAGTGGCTGTGATGTGCCGGCGTTGCCGCAGGAGTCGGTCACGGACACGGTCACTGTTGGCGTGCCAGGCTGGGTGAAGGTGTGCGAAACCGTGGGGCTCGTGCCGGAGGCAGGGCTGTTCCCATCAGAAAAGATAAAATTGTAGGTGTCCGTGCAGCCGGATGGTGGATTCTGAACAATACCGAAGAAGCTAACCGGCGTCCCGACCTGGGCGTTCTGGGTCAACTGTACGATGCCAACGGTCAAAGTCGCGGCGAACGCCGGCGTGACCGCCTGCGCTCCGCCAAGCAGTACCGCCAATGCTGGAAGCAGCCAGAGCAGCCTGCGGGCAAGATGCGCGCCCGAGGAGCTACGGCTCTGGCGATTATGGATGACCTTTTGCCACATATTATGCCTCCAGGGAAAGTTCGTGTAATTCTATAGCGGATCTCCCGGCAATACTATAACAGCCGCTCGACTGCCGCCACCGTTACGGCTCGGAAAAGCACACCGCTGGTGGACAGGTCGGGTCCACCAGCCTGCCACCTATGTCCGCGCTTATGTCTTATTGTAGACAGTGCAGTGCAATATTGGCGATCATATAGGCCGGGGGAAAACAGCAACATGAGCGTGGCGCAATCCGAAGACACCGAGATGCAACGGCGGTTCCAGTCGGTCCACGACCTGCTGGAGGCGCGCGAGCGATCGCTGTCTCCGTTTGCTGCCCGCAGCGAAACCAGCCGTGGCAGGGAGATCCCCGAGCCACCGTCACTGTTACGCACGGAATACCAGCGGGACCGCGATCGCATTCTGCACTCAAAGGCTTTCCGCCGCCTGAAACACAAGACCCAGGTCTTCATTGCTCCAGCGGGAGACCACTACGTGACGCGGATGACGCATACGCTCGAGGTCGCCCAGATCTGCCGCACGATCGTGCGAGCGCTCAACCTGAATGAGGATCTGGGCGAGGCGATCTCCCTTGCACACGATATCGGCCACGCTCCGTTCGGCCACGCAGGAGAAGAGGCCCTGGCTGAACTGCTCGGCATGAGTTGGCGCCACAACGAGCAGGGCGCCCGTGTGGTCGAGAAACTGGAAAATAACGGCCGCGGACTCAACCTCACCTGGGAAACGCGCGAGGGTATCGTCAAGAGCTCAAAAGTGCGCGAGGACATCTTCGCCGAGGCGTGGGGCACCGCCTCGACCCTGGAGGGCCAGGCGCTCAAGACCGCCGATGCCGTCGCCTATTTGAACCACGATATTCTTGACGCAATTCGTGCTGGCATCCTGACCGAAGAGGATTTGCCGGGGGATGTGCATCGGGTGCTGGGCACAAGCCATAGCGAGCGAATCAATACGCTCGTCAGCGACATCGTTAACGCCTCATGGGCAGCTACAGGCGAGCTGCCGGAGGTGGCCGAGCCCGTGATCGCGATGAGCGATGAGGTGCGACGGGTCACGAACGAACTGAGGGAGTTCATGTTCGAGCACGTCTATCTGCTCGAAGACCGCCAGCACGAAGTGATCCGGGCACGCGAGATCCTCAGCTTTTTGTTCGACCACTACGTCCAACACCCGGGCGAGCTGCCGGAAGGCTTCTCCCTGCCCGATGATCCAATCCGGCAGCGGGTAGCCGACTACATCTCCGGAATGACCGATCCGTTCGCGATCAGGCTGGGGGCGACGCTCGGCTGTGAGCCGGCGAAAGAGTGGTTGAGCCGGACCATCGAACTGTGACCCTTCTCCGGCCGCGAAACAGGCCGGCCCCGGCGGCGGTATGACCCGCATTCAGCGACGCGTCCTTACATTTATGGCCGCCAGCGCCGCGATGCTGGCAGCGGCCGTTATCGCCGGAATACTCGTCTTCCGTGCTGGAAGTGGTTCCAGCACCCCCCGGCCTACGATCCGGCTGCGGACGGCCACCGCAGTCCCGCCGCCTGGAACCCAACGGCCAACCTCCGCGGTCGCAACGGTAACTGCGGTGCCGCCACCATCGCCACCGCCCCCACCTTCGCGCTCACCAACCTCTCTCGCCACCGCAGTACCAACTGTGTCTCCATCGCCCACGCTGACTCCCTCGCCTACGC
>JBBRGK010000178.1:0-6530 GCA_038240805.1 Dehalococcoidia bacterium
CGGGTGAATCACGTTTGAGTCCGGCCCAAATGCTGTTGCGGCTACCTTGCTGAGTATCTTGTAGCCATCCGCATAGAGCCTATTTGGACAAATGACCACCGGGCGGGTGGCTTTGACCGACGGGTAAGCCGAGCAAACTCCCGAACGAGTATTGTCGTTAAACGATTTTGTACAGGCGGAGGCTAAAAATGGACACCGTTCGGCCTCGCGATCCTGGATGGACTCCGGGGACCAATCGGCGAGATTATGGCCGAACCACTCAGCGATAAATGGCTGCCGGCTCACATAGCTGTCCTTGTGGCAAACGCCCGGCGAGAGATTCGATGACAGCATCGGCTATCGCCCTGGCCATCAGAACGGGCACCGCATTACCGACCTGCTCGTATTGGGCAGCTTTCGCTCCGGTAAAAATATACTTGTCGGGAAATGCCTGGAGCCTCGCAGCCTCGCGAACCGTGAGGGTGCGATCCTGCTGATAATGGAATGCCGGACCCCAATGCGGGTCCATTTTAGTCATGACTGTGCCCGATAGTCCTTCCGGACGTAACCGTCCGTACCGCCGCGTGTGGTCGGATGGCCGGGCTCGCTTCATACCAGCGGGTAAGAGATCGAACGGTATATCGCGCCAACTACCGCCAGGCTGAAGGTATCGCAAGCGCTCCAGATTGACTGCCGCAATCCTCGGCGCGACGTGGTTGCGAACGTTATCGGAACCTCGCCGCATCGTGATTGCATATTCTGAGTGTGGCTGCGCGGTATAAGGCATCACTTCAGCGCCTTCCCCTGCTGCTAACGGTGGAAGGTCGCCGATAGCGTCCGACACCGTCACATGAGCTGGCAGCTCTTCCATCTGACTTGCCATCAATTGAAAAGTCAGCACCCGCCCGCCGCTAAAATTAGCCCTTCCTTTGGCGTAGTATCGCGGCAGAGGATGTGCTGGCGCGGCTCCTACACGCGAACCAAGAATAATAAGCCGCCAACGCTCCTGCGGCACACCATAATGGGGAGCGAAGAGAATTCGCTGGCTAACGTCATAGCCGGCGGCAATGAGTTGGTTTATGACCTGCCTAACGACAAGTCCATCTCCAAGGGAGAGCATCCCTGGCACATTCTCAAATAGAAGCGTTTTTGGCCGGAATTCTTCCACAAAACGAAGGTAATGACGAAAAAGACTGTTTCTTGGATCCTCTACAAACCGATCAGGCGCATTGATACTGAAGCCCTGGCAGGGGGGACCGCCAGCCAGGCAGTCAATCTCTCCTGCTTCAACCCCTAGCTGGCTGCGGAGCTTCGATACATCAATGTCTTCGATCGCCCCATGGACTGCCTGCACACCTGGGTGGTTGAGACGAAAGGTTTGCATTGCGTCGCCATTAAAGTCATTGGCGAAGACACAGTCAAACCCCGCCTGCCTGAAACCTTCGGTGATACCGCCAGCTCCACAGAAAAGGTCGATCGTCGTTGGCTTGCTCATGCATGGCCACTGTACTATGCGCTTATATCCGGGGGCTACCTTATGACTGCCCCATCTTGCTTTTCGCAAGACGTAACGTATCAAGCAGCTCTTCTAACCCGAGGCGTAGACTGCACTCGCGGATGATGCACACGCTCCAACCACGTTCCTCAAGTGCTGCGCCGTTGCGGGCATCACGCTCCCGGTTACGGCTAATCTTGGCTGACCAGTACTCCCCGTTGGTGCGCGGTATGTGCCCGGTCTTACAGGCATGGCCATGCCAATAGCAGCCATGAACCAGCACTGCCAGCCTATATCGTGGGAGAACGATATCCGGGGTTCCGGGGATATCACGACGGTGAAGCCGGTAGCGGAACCCCGTAGCGTGCAGGGCACGGCGGACGGTTAACTCCGGCGTGGTGTTCTTACCTGGAATTGCCGCCATGTTTCGGCTCCTCGCTTTACCAGGGGTTGCAAAGCCAGGCAAAGGCGTGGGCCAACGCATTGGTTCTGAACGCCGTCGAGTTCCAGTTATCACCTATTCATTATTGCCGTCTACCGATAGTTCAGGCGACAAGCCTGATTCGACGCTTTCTCCTTTCTATGATCAGGCTCGCAGGACAGTGGTACGATCCGGCGCGTATGCAGCAGGCAGCCGGCCAGGGTCCCCGCCTCGAACTGCTGGCACGGGTGTGCACTGCGGTGGCGGTCGATCCGCGCGTGGCCGGCATGCTGGACTATGGCTCCAGCAGCTACGGCCGCGCCGACGAGTGGTCCGACCTCGACCTGACCCTCTTCCTGCGCGATGACAGCTTTGCGTCCTTCTGCACAAACTGGCGTGAGTGGGCGGCCGGCTTCGGCAGGCTGTTGCTGGCCTACGTCGGCCATATCGGTCATCCCTGGACCGTCTACGACACGCGCCCCGTACCGCTGCGGGTGGACTTCGAGTTTAAGCGTGTGTCGGAGCTTGAGACGGTGCGATCGTGGCCGAACAGCCCGATCTCGGTCGAGGCGATGGTCCGCTACGACGGCACGGGCGGCCTGCTCAGCCGCACGGTGAAAACGCTGGTCGGCAAATCGCTTGCCCCCGAGAACCCGGCGGCGACGTTCGAGCAGCTGTGCGGCGACTTCTGGTACTACCTGCTGTACGCCTTCAGCAAGCTGCGTCGCGGCGAGTTGTGGGCGGCGCGGACGGTCTATTTCACCGAGTCGCTCGGCCAGCTCTGCTATCTGCTTCGCCTGGAGGCGGGCGCCGTCGATCGCTGGCAGGCATCAACTGCTGCATTCGAGATCGAGCGCACCGTAAGCTTTGCCCGTCTGGCACAGCTCGAACGCTGCCTGCCCGAACCCAGTCCCGAAGCAGCACCTGAGACGTTTCCCAACACTTCTAACACTTTTAATGACGCGGGCACCGCAGGGCTGCTCAGAGCACTTCTCGCTGCCGCAACGCTGGGCCGCGAGGTTTGCGCCACAGTGGCTGCGCAACAGGGCGTTGCCTGGCCCCACGAGTTAGCCGCACGGGTGCTTGAGACGCTTCGGGGATGACGACAGGTTCGCACACCTGTCGCCCACCATTGATGGCCTCTCGCGTGGAGGCGCATACTACGTTCATAGGGAGCGGGTTATGCGGTTACTCACAATTGTTGACGCTTACATCCACGCGGCCGTGAAGCACGCGGTGATAGAACACCTGGATGACGGCACCGTCGTCGCCACCGTCCCGGAAGCGTTCGGGGTCGTGGCCTTTGGGGCCGACCAATTGGAGTGTGGCGCCGACCTGTACGCACGGTTAGAAGACTGGGTGAGCGTGAGCCGGTCGAGGGGCTTCAACTTGCCGGCCATCGACGGCGTCGACCTCAACTCTGTGGACGGACAAGCCCTTGCGTCATACCGTGACGGGCTCCCAACCCCGGTGGCTGGCGAGATATATGAGAATGAGCAGGAATTTGTGGCAGCATTGCAGCGAATAGCGTGACGAAAGGGGCGCCGGTTAGGGCGCCCCTTTTAATTGCCAGACCGTCTCGTTAGTCCGCCGTTTTCCAGATGTCGGCGTAGCCCTGAATGGCGAATGAGCCCAGGTGCCAGCCTTGAACCTTCTTGTTGCCGGTGAAGCGGTCGACGGAGTAGCTCACCATAACCCACGGACTGTAGTCCATGATCACTTTCATCGCCTGCTTGTAATACTCTGCCCGCTTGTTGATGTCGGTTTCCTGGCGGGCCTGCTCGGTCAGCTTGTCGATCTGTGGGTCGCTGATGTGCGCCCGGTTGAGGCCCCCGCCGGTGTGGAAGGTGTTGTACGTCCACGAGTCCGGATCGATTCCGCCCGAAACCGTCGTCGCTGCAGCTTCGAAGTCGCCTGCGGCAGCGCGCTTGATAACGAAGTTGTTGAAGTCGCCGGGCTCGATTTTCATCTCGATCCCGACCTTCTTCATCTGCGCCTGGTAGAGCTCCAGGGTTTGCTGGGTCACAGGGCTGCTTGTGTCAGCAAGGATCGTGAAGGAGAAGCCATTGGGCTGGCCGCCTTCTGCCAGCTTCGCCTTTGCTTTCACCGGGTCGCTTGTGATCGGCTTGTAGCTTTCATCTACGGCCCACTTCAGCGGCGGCGGAATCGTGCCGTTCTCCGCCTTAACCCGCAGTCCCTTGTTGATTACGCGGATGACCTCATCCCGATCGATGGAGAACGCCACCGCCTGGGCCAGCGCCTTGTTGTTGAACGGCGGTTTGGAGACGTTCAGGGTAAAGCCACTCCAGCCGAAGCCTGGCTGCTGCTGCACTACCATGTCCGGGTTGGCCTTCACCGTCTCGATATCCTTGTCGGCCACGTCAGTGAAGTCCAGCTCGCCGGTGAGCAGCGCCTGCAAGCGGGCATTTTCGTCGTTGATCACCCGATAGGTGATCTTGTCGAGGTACGGCAGCGGCTTGCCGTCGGCGCCCATCTTCCAGTAGTTCTCGTTCTTGACCACCGAGAAGTGGTCGTCTTTCTTGAACTCAAGGAACTTGAACGGGCCGGTGCCAACCGGGTTGAGGCCGAACGCGTCATCTCCCGCCTTTTGCACGGCAGCCGGCGAAACGGCAGCGCCGCAGCGCCCGGTCAGCTTGGTCAGGAAGGGGGCATACGCATCGGCCAGAGTCAGGCGGAAGGTGGAGTCGTCCACGACCTCGGTGTTGAGGACGACGTTGTCGCCGCAGTCTGAATAGCCGATCGAGGCCTTGTTGGTGCGGATGCGGTCCATGCTGAACTTTTCCGCCAGCGCGTTATAGTCAGTGCCGTCGTGGAATTTCACGCCTTTGCGCAGGTGGAAGGTGTAGGTCTTGCCGTCGGCACTGATGTCCCAGCTTTCAGCCAGCGAGCCGACCGGCTTAATGTCCTGATCGAACTTCACCAGGCCGTCGAAGACCTGGCTGATCAGGTAGCCGCTGTAGACATCGGTGGATACCATCGGGTCGAAGCCCTTGGCGTCGAGCGCCGTCGCCAGGTTAAGCGTGCCGCCGCGCCGGATCTTCGCCGCTGGCTGCGTCGCGGAAGCTGCTTTCGTGGCGGCAGCACTTGCGCCTGCTGCAGGGCTGCTCGCTGCGCCGCCACTCGTGGCGCTTGCCGCCGGTGCAGACGCAGCCGGCTTCGCGTTGCTGTTGCTATTGCTGTTACCTGAACATGCCGCCAGCACCGCGACCAGCAGTGCGCCGGTCACGATCGTAATTAGTCGCCCAGAACGCATGAACCACCTCTCACACTGTTGGTGTCGCCCGTCTCAGATACAGAGCAGTAGTGGCACTATACACGCTTGCGCACTTGTCTTCAGCAAGCTGAGCGACAGGGCGCATGCCACGGAGCGAGCACATTGCGTGTCAGTCGCGCAGCGGGCGTCAGCCGCGCAGCGTACGAAAGAAGGCGCGAATGTCATCCACCAGCAGTTCCGGCTCCTCCATGGCGGCGAAGTGGCCGCCACGGGGCATCTCAGTCCAGCGCTGCAGGTTGAGCGCCCGCTCGGCCCACGAGCGCGGCGCGCCCGACATGCCGATTTCGTGCGGAAAGGCAGCAAAGCCGGTTGGCGCCATGATCTTCTCGCCCTGCTTCAGCAATAAGGGCTGCCGGCGGCTTTCGTAGTAGAGGCGGATCGAACTGTTGATGCAGCCCGTAACCCAGTAGATCATGATGTTGGTCAGCAGCTGGTCCTTCGTAAAGCTGCGCTCAATCTCGCCGCCACAGTCGCTCCAGGCGCGAAACTTTTCCACGATCCAGGCCGCGAGCCCGGCCGGCGAGTCGGTGAGGCCGTAGGCGAGCGTCTGCGGGCGGGTGCCCTGGATCGCCTGATAGCCGCCTTCCTCCTGCCGCCATGCGTCAGCCTGTTTCATGAACGCCTGCTCCGCCTCGGTAAGCGGCGGCGTGCCGGGGCCGGTGTACGGCCGCACGCCCAGCATGTTCAGGTGCAGCCCCTGGACGAGCTCCGGGTGCCGGTAGGCCATGCTGGCCGTGATTACCGCGCCCCAGTCACCCCCCTGCACGCCGAAGCGCTGGTAGCCGAGCGTGTCGCGCATCAGCGTCGCAAAAAGGTCGCCGACCGCAAGCGGGCTCATGCCCGGCTCGTCCGGCTGCCCGGAGAAGCCGTAGCCGGGCAGGCTGGGCACGACGACATCGAACGCGTCGGCGGGGTCGCCACCGTGTGCAGCCGGATCGGTCAGCGGCCCGACGATGCCGGCCATCTCGTAGAAGGAGCCGGGCCAGCCGTGGCTGATCAGCAACGGCAGCGGCGCCGGTCCTTTGCCGGGCAGATGTCCTTTGCCACGCATATATATGAAGTGCAGGTCGAGACCGTTCACCCGCGCCATGAACTGCGGCAGTGCATTCAGCCCCACCTCCGCCTTGCGCCAGTCGAACTGCTCTAGCCAGTAGGCGATGAGCTCACGCATGTAGTCGAGGTTCGTGCCGTAGGTCCAGCCGCTGCCGCGTATTTCGCCGGGAAAGCGGGTGCGTTGCAGCCGCTCACGCAGATCCGACAGCACCGTCTCGGGCACATCGATACGGAAAGGCCGCACACCTGCTGTTGCGCTCGCTGCGGTCATTGCTCGCCTCCTCTGA
>JBBRGK010000179.1:0-6468 GCA_038240805.1 Dehalococcoidia bacterium
ATCGATGGCCCAATCGCACGAATCGCGCTTCGCTCGCCTGATGGAGCCGGTCGGATCGGTGCGGAGGCGATCGACGACCTGCGTCGCGGCTGTGAGGCGTTGGTCGGACACGGCACGGCGCGGGTATTGGTCGTCGCATCGGAAGTCAGCGCGTTTTCGTTGGGCTGGGCGCCGGATCTACTGGCAGCGGTGGCCGGTGGCGATGACTCTCTGCTTCCTGGTGATGTGTTCGGTTGCCTCGCGGCGCTGCCGCTACCGGTTATCGCGGAGATCAACGGCGACGCTTTTAGCGCCGGGCTTGAGCTCGCGTTGGCCTGCGATCTGCGCGTGGCGGCGGCCGGGGCACGCTTCGCTTTTCCGGAGAGCGAGTTTGGCCTGATCCCGCTCGCCGGTGGGACGCAGCGCCTTCCCCGACTCGTTGGACGAGGCAGAGCGCTTGTGATGCTGCTGCTGGGGCAGGTCGTGGGTGCTGGCACGGCGCTTGAGTGGGGGCTCGTGAATGAGGTTTCCCACGCTGGCAGCGCTTCAACAGAGACCGCCCGCATCGCCGGCACCATAGCCGCTCGCGGACCGATCGCAGAGCGGTTCGCCAAGGAGGCGGTGCAGTTTGGCACCGAGATGCCGCTCGCACGGGCGCTGCGGTACGAACTGGACCTCACGGTACTGCTCCAGACCACCAGCGACCGGGCTGAAGGTGTGAGCGCCTTCGCTGAGAAGCGCCCCCCGAAGTTCACCGGCCACTAACCAGACTCATCGCCCCAGCGGCACAGATTCAGTAGGATGTGATCGCCCTGCCCCTGCTTCAACGGCGTGAGGTGCCGGGTCGTACTCGAACGAACAGGTGGACACCGATGCAGGTAATTCTTGACGGCGAGGAGACCTGGTCACTGATGGCAGCACTGGTCTCTCAGATGATCGACAGGGCGGGCGTTTCGGCCGATGGCAAGGTGAAACTGCGGAAGTGGCGGCAGGATCGCGCCGCCGGGACACCGGCGATGTCCGAGCTTGTGATCAGCATGAACGAGGCGGTGGGCAGTTCACTCGACGAGCGAACCTACCGCCTGATCCGGCGCAAGGGCGGCTACGTGCCGAGTTCTGAACTGTAGGACGGGAAGATGATCAAAGTCGAATTCGACGCCGACGAAGTCTGGGCCCTGCTCTCTACGGTGCTCAAGCAGGTAGTTGATGAAGCCGGCCTCACGGATGAGGATCGTGCTGCCCTGCGCCGCTGGCGCAGCCAACAGATGCGGCAGGGCAGCGATGCGATGAGAACGCTGGTCGTGAAGCTCAACGAGGATATTGCGAGACTGGCGAAGCAACGTTCGCGCAGTGCCATCCAGAAGCACGACTGGGTGTAGGCTCGCCTGCAGAGATTAAACGTTCGCGGGCTTTGTACGAGACCGTGACTGAACCACTGGTCCCCTTCGAAGATGTTGGCTCGCAGAGGACGAGATCGTGACTGAACCGCCGGTCCTCTTCGAGGACGTTCGCTCACAGAGGACGAGACCGTGATTGAGCCGCTGGTCCTCTTCGAAAAGGACGATGGGATTGCCTGGTTGACGCTGAACCGTCCCCGGGCGTTGAATGCTGTCAACCTCGCGATGCGCGATGAATTCTGGCAAACGCTCGAAGCCGTGCGCGACGACCCTGACGTGGGCGTGGTCGTCCTCAAAGGGTCGGGCGAGCAGGCGTTCTGTGCTGGCGCAGATGTGAAAGAGTTCGGGTCGGCGCCATCCTATATCGCCGCCAGGGACGCGCGCCGGGACCGCGATCTGTGGGGCGCTTTGCTGGCTTTTCGCAAACCCCTGATCGCTGCCATCCACGGCTGGGCTCTGGGCGCGGGTTGCGAGATGAGTCTCTACTGCGATATCCGCGTCGCCAGCGAAGACGCGCGCTTCGGTCTGCCAGAGGTGAACCTCGGTTATATTCCATCGGCCGGCGGTACGCAGACTCTTCCGCGCCAGATCCCCGCCGGCCTTGCGATGGGTATGGTGATGACCGGGGAGCCGATCGACGCGGCCCGGGCGCTACGCATCGGCCTTGTTCATGCCGTTGTGCCCCGGACGAGCCTCTATGCCGAGGCGCGGCGGATCGCGCATCTGCTCCTCGCGCGTCCGTCCGCCGGGATCGACCTCGTGCGCCAGGCGGCGCGGCTGGCTGAAGATACGGCGTTGAGCGAGGGATTGGCGCTCTCGTGTCTGCTTGCGAAACGGTCACTTCGAAGTCTACCTGACGTGGCGGCGGTGGCCCGGCTCGGCACGTGGGTGGCTGCAGGTGGCTGATTCGCCGAAGCTGAAACGAAGTCCCTGGCGCAACCGGCTCTCGATCGCCGGGACGGTCGTCGTTGCGCTCGTGCTTGCGGTCGTGGGCTACTCATGCGTGACCCAGCGCGATAGATCATCGTACACAGCACCGACGACACGCCTCGCAGCGGCGCCTGCGGGCGTGACATACGTGCCAAACGGTACGCTCTATATCGTGGCGCAGCCGGACGGCAGCTTTCTCGCACTGGACGAACAGGACCGAGTTTCAGCGAACCGTCTCAATGGTTGCGTTGTCCGCTGGCGTCCCGACGTCGAATCCGGCATCTTTCAGGAGGACCAGCGTTGCGGCGGCGCCGGCTTCGGAAGGGATGGCCTCTCCAGTTCTGGCGGGAACGGATTACTGCGTCACCCGGTCAGACTTGCGGGCAAGAGCGTCGTCGTAGATATTCGGCATTGCATGGCGCCAGAGGAAGGCGTCGCCAGGCCATGCAAAGCGTTTCGCTTATAATGCGCCCAACCAGAGATCCCGCCGGCCGGTCCGGCGTCCCGAACAGTACTCCGAAAAGTACCAAGGAGGCAGGATGAACACCGCCGAGTTCCTCCAGATCAGCTCGTATGTGGTGCCGGAGCGCGAAGCGCTGGTTAGTGGCTCGAAGCGCATCACGTACATGGAAATGGTGGAGCGCACCAACAGGCTCGCCAGTGCCCTGCAAGCGATGGGTCTGTCGCGCGGCGACAAGCTCGGCGTGCTGGCCGTCAATTCGGCCGAATTTGTCGAGGCCTACTACGCCTGTGCCAAACTCGGCGTCGCGTTCGTGCCGCTGAATTTTCGGGCTAAAGACGAAGAGTTGACGTACATGCTCAACTCGTCCGAATGTTCGACGCTTTTTGTCGGCGAACGATATCTGGACCTGCTCGCACGTATCCGTGGCGAGCTCACCGGCGTCAAGAACTTCGTCTGCTTTGAGCGATCGGCGGAAGGAATGCCGAGCTACGACGAACTTCTGAGCCGGGGATCGCCCGACGACCTCTATATCGATGTAGACGACGAGGATCCGACAATCGTCATCTACACGAGTGGTACCACGGCGCTGCCCAAAGGCGTGGTGCTCACCTATCTGACCTTGACCGCATACGTGACGAATACGATGGAGCCGGCGATGCCGGAAGTTCACGACGTTACCCTGCTGACGGTGCCGCTTTTTCACATTGCCGGCGCCACCGCGATGATGTCGTCGATCTGGGGCGGTCGAACACTCGTCGTGCTGCCGCAGTTTGAACCTGAGGTCTACCTCAAGACGGTGCAGGACGAAAAGGTGACGCACAGCTTTATCGTGCCGACGATGCTGAAGCGCATCATGGAGCACCCGAAGTTCAACGACTACGACATCAGCTCGTTGAAGCTGATCACCTACGGCGCCGCCCCGATGCCATACGAGGTAGTTCGTAAGGCCGTGGAGATCTTCCATTGCGGCCTGATGAACGCCTACGGCCAGACAGAAAGCACCTCCTCGCTGACCTACCTCGGCCCCGACGACCACATGATCCACGGCCTTTCTGAGGACGAGCGCGAGAAGAAGCTGCACCGACTACGTTCCGTCGGTCGCACGATGGACGACATCGAGCTCGCAATCATGAACGAGCAGAACGAGTTCCTCGGCCAGGGCGAAGAGGGCGAGATCTGCGTCCGCGGCGCACGGGTGATGCAGGAGTACTTCAAACAGGAAGAGGCGACGCACGCCGCCATCCACGATGGCTGGCTGCACACTGGAGATGTCGGCTACCTGGACGAGGACCGGTCTCTCTTCATCACCGGCCGCAAGAAGGACCTGATTATTCGCGGCGGTGAGAACATCTCTCCGGGCGAAATCGAGTCCGTGCTCGAAGAGCACGCCGCTATCGATGAAGCAGCCGTGATCGGTGTGTCCGATGTCGAGTGGGGCGAAGAGGTGAAGGCCGTCGTCGTCCTGAAGCCAGGGCAAGCCGCTTCCGCAGACGATCTGCGTGGTTACGCGAAGTCCCGGCTTGCATCGTACAAAGTGCCGCGCTACATCGCCTTCGTGACCGAACTGCCGCGCAACGCCCTGGGCAAGGTTCTGAAGACGGAGATCCGCAAGCATCATGGCACGCCGGATGAACTCTGATCGGCGCTGAGTTCGGCAGGGCTGATCACCGCGGGTAAAGGAGCGATGCCACTAATGCACGGGAAGAAGGCATACGCATGGCGGTAGACCTCGGTGACAGGCGCCGGGAGAAGACGGAACCGGCTCCGGGCGACCGGCCGAAGCGTTCGGTCACGCTTCGCAGCGCAAACCTGGGATTGTGGCTCGGCGGACTGGTGTTTGTCGTCGTCAGCGCCGTCACTGCGGCGGGACTAAGCGAAAATACCCCGCATCGAGATGAATACTGGAACATTCGCGGCTACTGGGTGCTCTATCTGTTTCTCAGCGCCCTGATCGCAACTCTTCTGTACGTGCCGTTTCGACGCGCCAGGCTCTACCGGCTTGGCCGCAAAGATATGCGCCTCGATAATATCCCGCAGCGGCTGAAAAACGCATTTTCACGCGGCGCGACCGCACACCGGGTCTTCCGCGACCCGTATGCCGCGATCTTCCACACGTGCATCTACACGAGCATCATCGCTCTCACCATCATCACGACGTTGCTGCTGATCGATAACGAAATCTGGGAGCCGCTTGCGGGCGAACCGTTCCTGCGGGGCAACGTTTACCTGGTTTACAAGTTCTGCGGCGACCTTTTTGGAGTCATCGGCCTTGTCGGCGTCGCCATGGCAGGGGTTCGTCGCTACATCACCCATAAGCCACGGATTCAGTGGGACCAGCAGTGGGAAGACCAGGCGATTCTCGGGCTGCTTGCTTTCCTGCTGCTGTCGGGTCTGATTCAGCAGGGCATGCGGATCGGCGCGACGGAGCTCCAGCCGCCGTCGATTCTGATCCCGCTCAGCGGCCACTCGGACTGGTCGCACTGGGCGCCGGTGGGCTACCTGGCCGGTAAGGCGATGATCGGACTGGGCGCCAGCGCCATTTTTATGGAGCGCGTTCACCGCACCCTCTGGTGGATGCACATGCCCGCCGCATTTATCTGGCTGAGTCTGATCGCCTATACCAAGCTCGGCCACATTTTCCTCGCACCCGCAAATGGCTTCTTCAAGAGCCTGCAGCCGTACGGACGGATCTCCTATCCAACCAATCTGCTGGATGAGAACGCGGTGGTCGCGGAAGACCAGACGTTCGGCGCGGCCAAACTCCAGGATCTGAGCTGGAAGCAACTGTTCGATAGTGATGTGTGTGTCCGCTGCGGCCGTTGCAGCAACGTCTGCCCCTCGCATGTCGCCGGGCAGCCGCTCTCACCAATGTCTATCGTCCAGAACGTGAAAGATTACATGTCGGAGTTCGGTCCAGCGCTTGCGAGCGCCCGCGAACGAGGAGCGCCGGAACCACAGCCAGCACGGAGCCTTGTCGGAGAATCGGTGGCAGCGGAGCAACTCTGGTCCTGTCGCACCTGCGGAGCCTGCATGCAGGAGTGCCCCGTTTTCATCGAGCACATCCCGACGATCATCGACTTTCGCCGCCACCTGGTGATGGATCAGGGCTCGATTCCCGCCACGGCACAGGCGGCGCTTCAGAACATAGAGCAGCGTGGCCATCCCTGGCGCGGCACCCAGCTTCAGCGAACGACCTGGATGGAAAACATGCAGGTGCCCGAGTTCACCGGCGAACAGGAGTACCTCTACTGGGTTGGCTGCACAGGGGCGCTGGTCGATCGCAACGTGCCGATCACGCAGGCTGTGATCCGGTTGATGATGGATGCCGGCGTCGATTTCGGCGTGCTCGGAGCGCAGGAAACCTGCAACGGTGACCCGGCGCGCCGGCTTGGCAACGAGTTTACTTTCCAGATGCAGGTGCAGGCGAACGGCGAGCTGTTCAAGGCGATGAACGTGCGCAAGGTGATCACCCATTGCCCGCACTGCTTCAACGTGTTTGCCAACGAATACCCCGACTTCGGCGTGCAGTTCGAGGTGATTCATCACTCCGTGTTCCTGCAGCAGTTGATCGAGCAGGGCAAGCTCCGGCCAAAGAACGCCTTCGGTCAAAAAGTGACCTTTCACGACTCCTGCTATCTCGGACGGCACAATGGCATTTACGAGGCGCCGCGTGACGTGCTGAAGTCGATTCCCGGCCTC
>JBBRGK010000180.1:0-6450 GCA_038240805.1 Dehalococcoidia bacterium
GACCTGGGCATGCTCGGCGCCAACGGGATCGTCGGTGGCGGCCCGCCGATCGCCATCGGCGCCGCCTTCTCGAACAAGTACCGGGGCACAAACAATGTCGCCTGCAGCTTCTTTGGCGACGGCGCCAGCAACGAGGGCAGCTTCCACGAGGCGGCAAACATGGCGGCACTGTTCAAGTTGCCGGTCGTGTTCGTCTGCGAGAACAACGGCTTCGGTGAGTTTACGAGCCAGGAGCGGCACCAGGCGATCCGCGACATCTCTGACCGGGCGTCGGGCTATGGCATGCCGGGTCTAATCGCGGATGGCATGGATGTTATCGCCGTCTACGAGGCCGCCGGAGAGGCGATCGCCCGTGCCCGCCGAGGGGAGGGACCGACGCTGCTGGAGTGCAAGACGTACCGCTTCTTCGACCACGTCGGCGTGCGTGGCATGGGCGTCATCTACCGCGAGGACGCCGAGGTGCTGGCATGGCAACAGCGGGATCCGATCACTCTGTTCGAGGCACAGCTTGCTGGCACCGGCGTGCTCGGCGAGGCCGAGGCCGGCAGTATTCGTGAAGCCATCTCCATCGAGATCGAGGAGGCGATCGCTTTCGCCGAGGCGAGCCCGTTCCCCGACGACGGCGCCCTTCTTGAGGATGTGTATAGCGTCGGGCATCGCTCCTGATTCCCACTTTGGGAAAAGTCAGTGCGACCATCGGAGACAGTACATGACGATGACGATGGCAACCGACACTCCACCGGCCGCAGGCCGCACGCTGACCTATGTTGCCGCAGTGGTCGAGGCACAGGCGCAGATGTTGCGCGAGGATCCGAACGTCTTCATCGCGGGCGAGGATGTGGCGCTGTACGGAGGGGTGTTCGGCACCACCCGCGGACTCCTGAAAGAGTTCGGACCGGGGCGCATCATCGATACGCCGATCTCGGAGACCGGTTTGATGGGGCTGGGTGTGGGCGCAGCAGCCACCGGGCTGCGTCCGATCATCGAGATCATGTTTATGGACTTCGTCGGCGTCTGCATGGACCAGATCGTCAACCAGATGGCGAAGATGAAGTATATGTTTGGCGGCAAAGCGACGCTGCCGGTGACGGTCCGCACGATGTTTGGCGGAGGCCGCAACATGGCTGCGCAGCACTCGCAAAGCCTCGAAGCCTGGTTCTGCCATGTGCCGGGGCTCAAGGTCGTAATGCCGTCAAATCCGTACGATGCCAAGGGGCTGCTGATCAGCGCGATCCGCGACGATAACCCGGTCATCATTTGCGATCACAAGGCGCTGCTCGGCATGAAAGGTGAAGTGCCGGAGGAGCCGTACGAGGTTCCGCTCGGCAAAGCGCGGATTGCAAGGCCAGGCACGAACTTCACGATCCTCGCCACCGGCCGCATGGTCGGAGAGAGCATAAGCGCTGCGGAGATGCTGGCGTCTGAAGGGCTGGACATCGAGGTCATAGACCCGCGCACGTTGCAGCCGTTCGATATCGAAACGGTAGTCGCCTCGGTTCGCAAGACGCACCGCGCCCTGGTCGCCCACGAGGCGGTGCGCTTCGGCGGCATCGGCGGAGAGTTCGTAGCCCAGATCCAGGAGGAAGCGTTCGATTATCTCGATGCTCCGATTGGCCGGGTCGGCGCTCCCTTTACGCCCGTGCCGTTCAGTCCGCCGCTGGAGAAGGCGTACATGCCTGACGCCGGGAAAATCGCGAACGAAGTGCGGCGTATCCTCGGCAAGCAGGTGTAGTCCTGTGACTGCCGGCCCGATCGGCATCATCGTCAACCCCGCCTCGGGGAAGGACATCCGCAGGCTCGTGGCGCACGCTTCTGTGTTCGACAATGCCGAGAAATCGAACATTGTTCGCCGCGTCGTGCTCGGCGCAATCGCGACCGGTGCGACAGAGTTCCTGTATATGCCGGATGACCACGCTCTGACGGAGCGGGCGCTGGATGGCATTTCAACGCGAGTCTGCTGCAGGGCCGTCGCGGCGCCGCGCACGGCCAGCGCACTCGACACAATCAGGGCGGCCGAGCGGCTCCGCGAAGAGGGCTGCGCCGTGCTTGTGACCCTGGGCGGCGACGGCACCAACCGGGCCGCCGTGCTGGGTTGGCTCGATGCGCCGCTGTTGCCTATCTCCACGGGCACCAACAACGTCTTTCCGCGCGTCGTTGAGGGCACCGTCGCGGGCGCCGCAGCAGGGCTGATCGCTGCGGGCATGGTGGAGCGCCGTCGGGTCTCGGCAGTCGCCAAACGCATTCGGGTGCAGATCGATGACGAGCGCGACGACCTGGCCCTGATCGATGCGGCGCTACTCGACGCGGAGTTCACCGGTGCGCGAGCCCTCTGGGACTCGGGCGCCCTGCGTACCGTCGTGCTCACCCGCGCAGAGCCAGCCACGGTCGGCCTTTCGGCGATCGGCGGCCTGATCGACCCTGTCACCGAGGCTGACGATCACGGCCTGTGCCTCGAAATCGACCCGCCTGACCAGAACGAAGCCGAAGCCGGCGGAGGGAAGCCGTCAGGCTTCCTGCTACACGCGCCCGTGGCTCCCGGACTCTACCAGGACGTGCACATCCGCTCGGTCCGGCGGGTCGGGCTCTCTGAGACGGTGACGGTCACGGGACCGGGAATGCTGGCGTTCGACGGCGAGCGCGAGCGACGGCTGCGACCGGGTCAGCATGCTGCGCTCACCCTCCTGCGTGATGGTCCCCGGGTGATCGACGTGCGTGCCACCCTGGCCGAGGCGGCACGGCGTGGCCTCTTTCGCCGCTCCTGACCGCCGGATTGCCTATCCGCCGCAATCCGCAGCAGCCCCGTAACTCCCTGGTGCGAGGAAGCCAATGTCAACTGCAGTGCTCGTCCCCAAGCTCGGCATGACGATGACCGAGGGCACCGTCGCCGAGTGGCTGATTCCCGATGGCGGCGAGATCAAGCAGGGAGAGATCCTCTACCGGCTGGAAACCGAGAAGATCCAGTTCGAGGTCGAGGCTGAAGTTTCCGGAACGATCCGGCAACTCGTGCCAGAGGGAGCTGTGCTGCCGCCAGGCACCGTCGTCGGCTACATCCTCGCCACAGGTGAAGCGCTGCCGGAGGGCGTGTATGCGGTCGCCGCCCCCACAACGACCGTTGAAGCAGGTTCCCCGAACGCTGCTGCTACTGCTCCAGCGGCGCGGCTCCTTGAGGCTGGACGCATCGCCTCGTCGCCGATCGCGCGGCGCCTGGCGAAGGAAGCAGGAATCCTCCTGGTCAGTGTGCCGGGCAGCGGTCCCGGCGGCCGAATCATCGAAGCCGATGTGCTGGCAGCGCAACAGCGCCGATCGGTTGAACAGGTGGCGTCCGCGCGCTTCCCCGCGACGGCAGCGAGCGCGGCCGGCTCGGGTCCGGTCATCGCCTCGCCGCTCGCGCGAAGGCTGGCCGAACAGCTTGGCGTCGATCTCAGCAGCGTGGAGGGCACCGGCCCGGGCGGGCGGATAACGAAAGAGGACGTCGATTCGGTGGCGAGAGACCGCCCCGCTGCGTCCACAGAACCCGCAGCGGACCGCCGGCCGGCGAAATCAGGTTCGCAGCACGCGCCGGGCGATGTCATCCCCATGCGCTCGATGAGAAAGGTCATTGCCGAGCGGATGCACGCCAGCCTCCAACAGATGGCGCAGTTGACGATGGGTATCGAGGTGGCGATGGATGAGGCGTCCAGACTGCGAGCGCAGCTGGCCGAAGAGTGGGCTGACGAAGGGGTCAAGCCTTCGTACACCGACCTCGTGATCAAGGCAGTCGCGAAGGCGTTGCTCAGGCATCCACTGCTCAACGCCCGGATCACCGAGGCAGGGATCGAGCTGCTCGCGGAGGTTCACGCCGGTATGGCGGTGGCGCTCGATGGCGGGCTGGTCGTACCGGTGATTCGTGATGCTGACCGGCGGCCGCTGAAGGAGATCGCGGTCGAATCGAGCCGGCTCGCTGCCGCTGCCCGTGAGAATAAGCTGACGCTCGACGAGATGAGCGGCGGCACGATCTCAATCACGTCGCTGGGAATGTATGACGTGGACTTCTTCACACCGATCATCAACCCGCCAAACGTCGCAATCATCGGCGTCGGCCGCATCCACGACGCCACTGCCTGGGAAGCAGAGCGTCCGGTTCGCCGCCTGCAGATGACGCTCAGCCTGACGATCGACCATCGGGCCGTCGATGGCGCACCGGCTGCTGCCTTCCTCCGCGCCGTCCGTGATCTTTTGCAGGCGCCGTACAGGCTGTTGGTATAGGAGGCAGGAGGCAGGAATGCCTGACTACGATCTGATCGTCATCGGCGGCGGACCGGCCGGCTACAACGCTGCGTTGAAGGGCGCCGAAAGGGGCGCAACGGTCGCGCTCATAGAAGCCGAGCGGCCGGGTGGCGCCTGTGTGCATCATGCCTGCATTCCGACCAACATCATGCTTGGAGCGGTGGACGTTCATATAGCTGCGCTTGAGCTTGAAGCGCTGGGTGTCATTCAGGCGGGCGAGGTTTTCAACTTCGCCCGCGCCGTCGCGCGCAAGAACGCCCTGGTGCAGCAGATCTCCGACGGCATTGGCAGAGCGCTCGCCATGCGCAAAGTGCAGGTGATCAGAGCGCACGCTGCGTTTACGGGTCCCGACCGGATCTCCCTGACTGGCAGGGACAATGGCGACACCTGCGCCGAGGCGATTTTAATCGCCACCGGAACCCGTTGGGAGCCGCCAACGCTGGCCGGAGTCTCGCCCGAGCGCGTGCTTACCGCAGATCAGGTGACGGCGCTGACGTCGGCCCCGGTTTCTGCGCTCGTGGTCGGCGGCGGACCGGCGGACACCGCCTTTGCGCTTGAGTACGCCTTCCTGCTCGCGGTGGCCGGAACCAATGTCACCGTCGCGACGCCGTACGCGCGGTTGCTGCCGGCGCTCGATGGCGCGCTTGCGGATGCAGCATCCGCCGCGCTCACCGACGCCGGCATCAGCCTGCTGTTCGAGGCAAGCATCGCGGGCGGCGATCAGGAATCAGTCACGGTTCAACACAGGGACGGCATCGATCGGCTTCGGGCGGATGTCGTCGTCGCGGCGGACCTACGCCGGCCGTTCTACGAATCACTGAACCTCAAGGCCGCCGGCGTCCGGGCTGAGGGCAGGATCCCCGTGGATCGCTCTTGCCGCACCAACGTGCCGTCAATCTTTGCAGCGGGAGATGTGACCGGCGGCGCGATGCTGACCGCTGCAGCCCTGCAAATGGGCGAGGTCGCAGCGACAAACGCCACCGGAGGGGAGACACGCACGCGGCTCGGCGCACTACCTCACCTACTGCACACGTTGCCTGAGATCGGCTGGATAGGCCTCAGCGAAGAGCGGGCACACACAGCGGGTCACGACGTTCGCAGCGGCGTCGTCGATCTCTCGTTCAACGCCCGCGCCGTTTCGCTCGGTGCCCGCACGGGGCTGATCAAGCTCGTCACAGAACCGGCGTCCGGCGAGATCCTGGGCGTTCACATCGTTGGACCGGGTGCGGAAGAGGTGCTCGCCGCCGCAGCCGTCGCCATGCACGCCGAGGTGACAGCGAACGATCTGGCTGCCACATCCTTCTGGCACCCGAGCATCGCCGAGAGCCTGGCTGAAGCCGCACGCCGGACACTGTGAGATACGCTGTATAATCGCGCCGGAGCAGTCCGGCTACGGGTCACACGGAGGAGTGCAATGCCCCTCTCCGCGGTCCAGCCACCGTTCGTCAGCCGCGACCGCGAGTTCGCTCAGCTGACAGAGCGCCTTGCAGCAACGCGAGCAGGGTCCGGCGGAGTTATCGCCATCGCCGGCGATGCCGGCATTGGCAAGACGCGGCTGCTCGGGCAGCTTGAAGCGCATGCGCGTGAACAGGGCTGGACGATCCTCTCCGGCCGCGCTTACCAGGCGGACGGACTGCCACCCTATCTGCCATTCATTGAGGCGCTGCGCGAGTTCATGCGCCGCTTGTCGGACGACGAGCTGCGCGAGCGATTGGGTGGCGCCGCCGATGTCGCCGTACTGGTGCCTGAGATCTGCAGCCGTCTGCCCGAATTCAGCGCGCTGTCAGCGGCAGCGGGGATAGACCGCTACCGCCTTTTCGAAGGCATTACCGACTTTCTGCTCTCAGTCGCGCGATCTGCAAAGGCGGGCGTACTGCTCGCGCTCGATGATCTTCACTGGGTGGATACGCCATCGTTGCTGCTCCTTCAGCACGTCGCCCGCCGCCTGGGGGGGGCAACGCTTGCTGGTAGCAGTGACCTATCGCGATGCAGAGGTGGACCGGAGCCACCCTCTGAGCATCCTGCTTGCCGATCTCACGCGCGATCAGGCCGGAGAGCAAGTGCTGCTGCGAGGGCTGTCTGCGGATGAAGTAGCGCGCTACATCGACCTGACCGCCGAGGTCGCTGTGCCGCCGAAGTTGGCGGGCGCCGTGTATCAGGAAACGGAGGGCAACCCGCTATTCA
>JBBRGK010000181.1:0-6436 GCA_038240805.1 Dehalococcoidia bacterium
GTTGGGATCATCTCAGCGTCCAAGAATGGCGGGCTCGAATCGAGAGACGGCACAAGCATGGCTGTTCCGCATGTCGCCGGCGTTGCTGCACTCTGGGCGCAGACACGGGTTGCAACCTCCAAGCCCGGGACTTTCGAGGCAGACAGGGTACTTCATGACATCGAAGACCATCTGCAGCAGATTGATGGAGCAGATCCCGACGACGTAGGGGGAGGCCTGGTTCGGGCTCCCTCCTAAGTCGATGCCGCAATGAGCGCAGCGCCGCAGAGGCGGACGCGACACGGAAGGAGCGCTGGCGTCGCGGCCATCGCGACTGGTGATCGCCACGTTGGCATGGCCATGGTTGTCGGCCCCCGCTCGGTGCTCACTTGCGCGCACGTCGTGAACGAAGCTCTCGGGCACGACGGGACTTCCACGCCAAAGCCTTCTGGACCCATGCGAATCGTGTTCCCGCTCGCAGCGGTCCAGTCGGAGCGTATTGCAAACGTGAGCTGGTGGATTCCGGTCCAGCGGGGAAGCAAGCCCGGCGACGTCGCACTTTTAATGTTGGCAGATGATGAACAGGACATCGATCCCGACGTCGGCGTTGCCGAATTCGCCGACGTCACCGGACGAAGCATCGACCAGGATCATCTTGGCGTGTACGGCATTCGCGGCGGCGAGTCCATCGGCCAACACGTGCATGCACGCTTCGCAGGAGACGCCGGCGCCGCGATGACCCAGATCGACAGCGCCGATCAAGCTGGTCTGCTGATACGCGCCGGCTTTAGCGGCGCGGGGATCTTCGATGAGCGCGAACAGGCCATTGTAGGCATGGTCCAGCGCGTCAAGACGAATGTGAATTCCTCACCGCAAGTCGATGCTCAGAAGACACAGCCATCGACCGCCGCACTGGCATTGACTGCTGCGCAGTTGAGGGCGCTAGTGCCGGACCTGCGAGTTGAGCATCGCGAGCGGCCCGCATGGTTTCCAGCAGCGTGGCCCCTTGCCGCGCTCCTTCTTTTGCTCGCCTGCGTGTCGCACTTCTGGGTAAGCCAGGGGGGCCGTGGTTGGATCGCAAGCCTCGCATTTGAAAGCGAACACCTTCAGATTGCCGCCTTCTACGGCATGCACGTGCTAGCGCTGCTTGGTCCTTTTGTGGCGTGGCTGCTTTGGCAGTACAGCCGCGATTTCAGTATCAGCCACTGGTCGCGTCGCATACCTCCCTTCCCCATGTGCCGCGAGAGGTGGCGTCCAGGTCGCCGGGTCGCGATGAGCTGGACAGTGATCGTTCTGTTCGTCGTGCTGCCGCTCTATGCACAGGGGCACTTCCTGCTGAAGTTTCACGGCCAGGGTCACGTCTTCGCTGACGTCTCGACCTTCGGCAAAGCGACATGGGTGGGGGTAGAACGCAACTGTGTGGGCAATGACGCCTTCTGCAGGCACCCTCAAGCCGGACGATATTCCTTCATGTCAGGGGCCAAGAACGTTTCTAGCCACTTCGACTATGCGTACGTCTACGGAGAGCGGCGCAATGATTCGAAGAGCGAGGCCCTGACTTACTTCCCAGTCGTTCAGCCCTTGGTTGTGTTGGCACTGTCCGCCGGGTGGGTGGCTCTGCTGTTCCGTTGGAGTGCCACTGTTTGGCGCAAGCCCAGAAGGGCGGGGAACGAAGCATCTGTGCCGTGATGGTTGTGAACCTCTGAGTGCGAAAAACGGATTGCCTAAGAGCGCCGATCGCAAATGTCGGGGTCTGGCCGACAGCCGTTCGCTACTCCGCGCCCTCGCGCCCAGTTGAGTCAACATAACCGGCCGTTCGGTGCCCTCTCTGCACGAAGGGCCGAACCACGTCGAGCACGTGACGACCCTCAGACCCTCATCAACGCCGGCCGCCCGCAGCGCGCTATCAACGTTGAGGTTGCCAAATGTTCGAATCAACAGTCGGGATGTGCGGATGTGGACGCGCCTTCTCTCGACCTGCGCACGGCTGCGAGGCAGGCGCGTTTGGACGTTCCACCCACTGCATGGTCTGGTCCCGAGCATTCGATCCTCGCGGATCGCCGGGCTCTTCCACGATCTTCATCACCTCTGATACCAAACGAGCTAATAAGTCAGGAGGGCGGTAATTGCTCCGAACGGCGAAGTAGTCAAGGCACCGGGTCCATCAGTGACGTGAATGCGCTCAGAAAATTGCTGTCTGATCCGTCGGAACTATCGAGGACTCGATCGACCATCTCGACGAACGCGTCCTCGTCGCCCTCACTGGGTACACCGACGATCCTCGTCACCAGTTCGCGCTCCAAAAACAGCTGGTACACCTGGAACGTGCCGAAGATCTTGTCTTCCGAGAACGTGAGTTCAGATCGTGGGCGTTGCTCCCGTTCTTGTGTACGACCCCGCAGGATGTGGAAAGCCAGCATGGTCGGTCCCACCGCCCGCTTATGGTCGTCAGCACGTGCTTGACGTTCTTGCAACTGCCGCAGGTCACGTGCCAGCGGCCTGATCCAGGCGTCAGGCAAAGCATGCGGTATGGCTTGGCGATAGGGCTTGCCGCGGATGTAGTCAGACAACGCCTTGGCGTCCGTGTTCGGAACTTGATTCATTTGGCCAGCCTTCAAGTGAGTCGTTAGAACTTTGCGCTCTCCTGCCTCCGCTTCGCCTCTGCCTCAAGTTGAGATTGGGCGTTGTAGCGCTTGAGCAGATCGTCGTTCAGGTACCGGATTTCCATCTCGAAGCCCAGATGGGGAGCGTCCATGTCGATGGTCGTGTCCGCTGTCTTGAAACGCGACATCTGGTTCCCGACGAAGGGCCTGGTTTCGGAGAAGAGCTTGTACTTGGCGGCGAGGAACTTGTGGACGGCCTCATAGCGGGACTTGTTCATCGTCATCAGGACGCCCGAGAGCCGTTTTCGCTCGTCGAAGATGTAGACCACCTTGCTCAGCGTCTCGACCTCGTACGCGGCTCCGTCGGTGCGCAACGCGGGCCCGCCGGAGAACCTGTTCAGCCCCAGTTCCTCGACTTTTGTCTGCGCGGCCAAGGTCGACTTGACCTGCTCACTGGTCGAAACGCCCAACTCGAAGCCCAGAACCATCACACCAGCGCGGGCGACGGAACTGATGCCTAACAAGAACGCTAGGAGCAGAAGGCGTCCTACGAGAGTTGCTGGGATCCCCGGATGGCGAGCGTGTAGCGCACCTATCCGTTGCGACGAGTGCACTGGTCCGACGGGCGAGCTACCAGTTATCCATCCGACCGACGCAGCTGAAAACTCATGCCTGGTGCGCCGCGGGGTGTCGCCAAATTGAGCTTCCACCAGCTAATGTTATCAATAGACACGTGTCAGTTGTCAACATAGCCGAGATATTCGCTCGGCATGCGGCCGAGCAGAAACAACCCATTAATCCAAGCTTTGGCGATTGAGCTGAAAGTTCGGCGTAACGAACTAGGCATGACGCAAGAGGACCTAGCGGCTGCGACTTCGCTGGATCGCCCCTTCCTCACCCTGATCGAGGCCGCGAAAAAGCAGCCCAGCCTCAGTGTGTTCTGGAGAATCGCGGGCGGTCTTCGCTTGAGCGCCGCGCAACTGGCGGCCAAGGTCGACAAGCGCGTTGCTGCGATGCAAGTGCCTCCAACGAAGCTTGTCCGTAAGCGTCCTGCTACGAAGCGCGCCAGCACAACTAAGCTTGGATGACTTGCGCAGCTCGGCAGGTGCCAGTCCCTCGAGCGGTGCGGGGAGTCGTGGTTGCGCTGGGGGTCTTAGCAAGCTACAGTGGGAAAGGCAGCGAGCTCTAGCTTGTGTCGCTGCTCGCGTTTCTATTGAAATCAACGAGTTGCGAGCGTCGTCGTCATAGTTCCGCGTAACTGTGATGCAGCGGGCGCGTAACTGTGACGACGCTCATCAGCTCATGAGTCGACAACAACGTTGTCGGCCGGTGCTTGACGAGCTACCCGAATTCCCGCGCAGCGCAATTGAAGCCTGCGCGCGGCCGATAGGGCACCCAGCGGCACCGATCTCGACACCACGGGTTTCTACTTAGAAACTATCGGTCGCCACGCCATCGCAGTCGGCGCGCAGTGACATCGGCAGAATCGGCCGCCGAATTGGCTTAGCCTGTATTGCCAGCTTGGCGACAGCGTGCAGACTCGAGGCTCTCCCTCTGCTAGGCACGGGAACACCCGAACGCGAAAGCATTAGTTCGCACAACGATGGGTTAAAGCAAAAGCTCGCACTTTGGGCGGTCTTTTGACTCACCCGGCAACCTCAGGATTGAGGACGAAAAGAGGCTGGTGGCCAAGGGCGGAATCGAACCACCGACACGCGGATTTTCAATCCGCTGCTCTACCGACTGAGCTACTTGGCCGAGCCGGCGATTATATCGGCCGCCTAGGCGACGCCGCGCTTGTTGCGCGACAGGTCGACGCCGAGTTGCTTGAGCTTTCGGTAGAGGTGCGTGCGCTCGAGCCCGGTCTTTTCGGCAACGCGCGTCATGCTGCCGTTTTCCTGGGCGAGGTGGAACTCGAAGTAGCTCTTCTCGAAGGCGTCGCGGGCTTCGCGCAGCGGCCGGTCGAGGTCGAAACTCTGCTCGGGCTGCGGGCCGAGCAGCACCGGCGCAGCCTGCGGCATGACGCCGCCGGTCATGGCCGCCTCGACCGTCAGGCCGGGCTCGCTGGCTTGCGCTGCATTGAGCGGCAGCATCGTGCGCGACGCGGGCTTGGCCAGACCTTGCTCGACGGCGCGCAGCAGCTTTTGCAGCGTGATCGGCTTTTCGAGGAAGGCCATGGCGCCGAAGCGCGTTGCCTCGACGGCAGTGTCGATGGTGCCGTGGCCGCTCATCATGATCACCGGCATGGTCAGCATCGAGGCGCCGCCCCACTCCTTGAGCAGCGTGATGCCGTCGACGTCGGGCATCCAGATGTCGAGCAGGACGAGGTCGGGGCGGATGCGCTCGCGGCATTCGCGCGCCTGCGCCGCGTTCTCGGCGACCTCGACGGTGTGCCCTTCATCGGCGAGGATCTCCGATAGCAGCGCCCGAATACCCAGTTCGTCGTCGACGACAAGAATGGTGGCCATGAACTCTCAGTGCAGCCGTGCGGTGCTCGCCGGCTCGTTCGCAGCAGCGACGGCCGCCACTGCGAGTTTGGAAAATGATAGCGAAACCTGTGCGCCGCGGACGCTCGCTTCGCCGCCATCGGCGCCGGGGAGCGCGCCGATGTTGGCGATGCGCACCCGCGCACCGTGCTCGTCGGCGATCTTCTTGACGACCGCCAGTCCCAGACCCGTTCCTTTCGTCTTCGTCGTCACGTAGGGCTCGAACGCCCGCTTCAGGACCTTGTCGGAAAAGCCCGGCCCATTGTCGACGACGATCAGGCGCACCGCGCGCACGTCGCCGGCGTCGTTTTCCGCCGCCTCGGTACACACCCGCACGCGGCCGTCGCTGCGCTCGGCGACGGCGTCGAGCGCGTTCTGCACCAGGTTGTGGATCACCTGGCGCAGTTGCGTGGCGTCGCCGACGATCGCCGGCAGCGCCGTCGCGAGTTCGGTCTGCAGGCAGCCGTTCTCGAGCGCGGTGCCGTAGAGGCCGAGCACTTCGCCGACCAGTTCGTTGAGGTCGAGCGCGGCCTGGTCGGAGGCTGGCAAGCGGGCGTAGTCGCGAAATTCGTTGACCAGCGTCTTCATCGCCTGAACCTGGGTGACGATGGTCGCGACCGATCGCGCGAGCATGGCCTGGTCGGTGCCTTGCAGCTTGGGCCCGAGCTTTTGCTCCAGCCGCTCGGCCGAGAGCTGGATCGGCGTCAGCGGGTTCTTGATCTCGTGAGCGAGGCGGCGCGCCACTTCGCTCCAGGCCTCGATGCGTTGCGCCGAGACCAGCTCGGTGATGTCGTCGAAGACCATCAGCCGCGCCCCTTGCGGCATGGCCGCGCCGCGCACCAGCAGGGTGATCGAATCGCGCTCCTTGCCGTTCAGGCCACCGGTCTGCAGGTCGAACGAATCCTGCCAGTGGTCGCGCTCGCCGGCCTCGGGGCTGGCGGCGTGCAGCTCGAAGCGCTGCCACACGGCCTGTGCAAACGCCGCCAGGCCGGTCACCTCGTCAAGACGGCGGCCGCGGTAGGCCGACAGCGGCAGGCGCAGGATGCGCGTCGCACCGGGGTTGACGGTGTCGATGTGGCCATGGCGGTCGAACATGATGACGCCGGCGGTGAGGTTGTCGAGGATCGTCTGCAGGTTGGCGCGCGCGCCTTCGACCTGGGCGACGCTCTTGTGCACCAGCTCGCGGGCGTCGGAGAGCTGCTCGGTCATCTCGGCGAACGAGCGCGTCAGGCCGCCGAGCTCGTCGCGCGAAGCGAACACCGCCTTGGATCGGAAGTCGCCACGGGCCACCTCGGCCACGCCCTCGGCGAGCAGCAGCAAGGGTTGGGCAAGCTGGTTGCTGAGCGCGATCGACAGCAGCAGCGCGCC
>JBBRGK010000182.1:0-6396 GCA_038240805.1 Dehalococcoidia bacterium
CGGGTCGCCGCACTGCGCCACGAAGCCGGGAATCACGCGGTGACAGGTGAGGCCATCGTAGAAGTGCTGCTGCGCCAGGAAGACGAAGTTATTTACCGTGATCGGCGCGACTTTGGCGTTCAGGGTCACGATGATGTCGCCATGGTCGGTCTTGATGTCGGCGATGTAGCCCTTGTTCGTGTCGATCGTGAACGGCGGCGCTTTAGTGAACGACTTGCCGCCGGCAACGGCAGTTGCGCGGGCGCCAGCGGCGACCGGCGAGCCCGCCACGGCGCTCGTGGCGCGGTTCGAAGCATTGTTGTTCCCGTTGGCGGAGTTCGAACTGCAGCCGGCAAGCGCGACGGCAACCAGTATGCCCGCAACTGCCCCGGTCGCGACAATCGAACGATGATGACGCATCAGATTCACCTCTTCCCCCTTACCCAAACTCGAACACACGGCTCCGCACCGCCAGACCGAGGACACCGGAACAGGATCGGATAATCACGGAAGCGCCAGAGGCGCCGCAACCTGGCAGCATCTGCGCTGCGGGCATAAACAGAGCATACCCGGACGCACCGTTGAGGGCGAAACCGGCGACGGGCACCCACGGCAACCAGTACGTTGATCGCCTTTAGCTGCGCCCTTCGAGCACGAGCAGGTCCGGCGGACTACATCTATGGGCGACAAGGGCAAAGGCAAGCCGCTTAAACTTCACGAGCACGTCGTTCCCGAGCAGGCCGCCCACGCCAAGTGCCTGCGAACGGTACGATAAAGCAAGCGCCGGCAGCGTGACATCGATCCACTGGCCATCGATCGCCCGCAGTTCCATCCGTTGCAGACCAGCAAGCTTCGCAATCAGCGGCCCTACATCACTCGGAATCACGCGCCGGCCACGCCCGGGCAACGCACCTATCTGAATCTGCGCGGCAATCGTCGGGGCAATCGACGCTGCTGGCTCACCGGTGGAGAGTACCATCTGCACGACCAGCCATCCGTTCAACCGCACCCGAAGCAGCGGAAGCTGGTACCTGGGCAAGCGCTCGACGCGAAGCCGCCATGTAGCCGGCAAGCCGTTAGTAGCGGACTCTGCCGGCGGCCACGGTCTCCGTGCTGAAGAGATGGACCGAGGCATCGGGATGGCGGTCGTGGAATGCTACTGCAGCCCGCATGGTTTCAGACAGCGCCGCGTGATGCTCCAGAACGATGGCACAGATGCCGCCCGCCCGTTCGTCCGGCTCCTCAGCCAGCGCAACCCACTGGTCCGGGTATTTGCGAGCCATTGTTCGGACCAGATCCTCGAAACCGTCGTCGCGAAAGTGGACTCGCTCAGGTGGAGCGGTATCAGGCGGAGCTGAAGACGACGAAGCCACGACCGCCGGTTTCCGCCGCGAGGGATGTCTCATCGGATCCGTCCTGGAAAGTACCGTTGCTTCACAGTGTAGCCGATTCGCCGGCGGCCGCATGTCCACCACGATGGAAAATCGTCCGCGAATTTATGGCGCCGCCCCGGCGACGAGGTCGAGCGCGATCGCCGCAGCCATCCAGGGCACGGATGCCACCGGTAGGCCGTTCACTCGTAGATCTACGGTCACGCCAGGGACACCGCAACCCGCCTGCATCTGCGCCACGGGCACAAACAGAGCATACCCGGACGCGCCGTTGAGGGCGAAGCTGGCCGCCTGGGCACACAGCACGCCGTCCAGATACCCCTCTATACGCGTACCGTCCGGCGCCGGAACGCCGTCCACCGTGAGGCTGCCGGAAAATCCAGCCGGGACGAGACGCAGCGAAGCGGCGAAGTCCACCAGCCCCGCGCCAGCCCAGCCCGGTGTATCGCCGTCTGCCAACGGGTGAGCGCCGAGTGCGATCAGTGTGCTGAGCCAGTCGGGGGTCAACAGCTGGTTCTGTGACAGCAGCAGTGCTGCCTCGCCCGTCACGATTGCAGCGGCAGCGGCGGTGGTGGAATCGATCCGGTAGAGGTCGTTCGGTGGACGTTGATCCGGCCGCTGCGGGATCGTGCCGATGACCGCGTTCGCCGGCGCGGCCACGGCGACTTCCGGTCCCCAGTTGCTGGCCGCGCCTGTACGTGAAGTTGTCCAGCGCACGCCTGACGGAAAGCTCGCACCGCCCACCGCCAGCGCACCCGGCGCAGCACCGGGATCTGCCACGCATCCCTTGCCCGTGTCGCCTGATCCGGCGATCACCAGAACGCCGTGATCACGGGCGTACTGCACCGCATCGCCGGCAAAGCGGCCAGGCGCACGGCAGGTGCCACCTGCAACCCTGCTGCTGGTGACACCCACATCGATCAGGCGGGCACCGTGATCGACTGCGTAGTGGATGCCGTTCGCAACCGCGGCCGCGTCCGCTCGCCCGTGGCAGTCGGCCACCCGCACCGCCATCAGGCTGACGTTCCAGACCGCTCCAGCGATTCCCTGACCATTGTTTCCAGCAGCGCCGATGATCCCGGCGAGAAAGGTTCCACGCCAGCCGGTCGGCGAAATGTCGGGCGTGCGCGGCGCCGATCCAGCGCCGCAGGTTGCTGCGGAGGTCAACGGGTCGAGCAGGTTACAGCCGTGCAGGTCCACGCCACAATCGCCGTTACCCACCTGCGGATTCAGCCAGATATTGGCGGCGAGGTCCGGGTGAGTGACGTCGATACCATCATCGAGGAGCGCGACAACGATGCTGCTGTCTCCGGTCTGCGTGCTCCACGCTGCCAGTGCGTTCACGGCCAGCAGATAGCCCTGACTCTGACGAAAAAGCGGGTCGTCTGGCGTACGAGGCGCTGGCTCGGCGGTTCGGTCGATGCCGCCGGCGCGCGAACGGCCCGCATCAGCGAGTGTGGCTGTCCTGCTGCACAGAATGCAGACGAGGATGCACATACAAGACAGCAGGCTCTGTCGTGCTCTCAGCAACTGCGCGAACTCCGTGCCTGTCTCGTCTGCCGCCGTTTTGTCGGCAAACGCCCCATCACCTGGCTGATGACGGACTCTGCCTGACCGCCGGCGACTTACCATTTGCCGCGCTTTTCGCTCCGTCAGTGATGCAACGTCCCGAACAGACCGAACAGGGTCCGGAATGCTTCCGGGCCGACACGCACTTCACCGCTGAACGGTGTATCAAGCGTGTAGATCAGAAACAGGATTCCGACGATGCTCGTCGTCAGAGCGACGGTGATCACTGCCTGAGCGCGGGCGCTCTGAATCCCGAACAGGTATGTGAAGCCGATCGTGATCATCGCTCCGCCGCCGAGCACCCACCAGACCCCTGCCGGCACGCGTGCGTGATTGGCAAGCAGCCGTTCGGAACGCTGGCGGTAAAAGGTCGACATCAGACTCAGCGACTGTTCATACTCGTTACGCTGCCGCTCAAGGTCCGGCATGGTGACGTAGGTCTGCCAGATGCGGTCCGAAAAATTCCACGCCTGGGCGCTCTCTTGGCCTTTGTCCATTGCGGGCCACTCATCGTTGACCACGGCGACGGTATAGCTTCTCAAAAGATCCTGCAACAGATCTCGCTGGGGCGGGCTGAACCCTTCGGCCAGGTGATACAGCGAGGCGACCGTGGCCGCTTCGTTCTGGGCTATCGTCCGTGCATCGGCGTAGTCGCCCCATTCGGCGGCACACACAAATGACATCAGCACGCCGTACATGACGCCGATCGTCGCGTAGACAAACCCGGCTATCTCCCTGTGAGACTCAAGTGACGACACCGCAACAGAGCGCCTGACGAGCAACATGCCGCCGACGGCGATCAGCGAAGCGACGATAATAAAGAAGAGACCCTGCAGCAGCGTGATCAATCAGTTTCCTCGTGGGGACTGCGGGAACTGTCAACAATCATTCAAAAAATGTGATCGGCGCGACGAGCCCGCGGATAAAGCTCTCGAGCACGGCATCGATGTCGTCGAGACGGCCCTGGTAGCTCTGTATATGGTCTGCCATGGTTGTGCCTTCGGGCCGCCGCCCGCTGCGTCCGATCGCCGCCCGCAACTGCAACATCTGGGTGCTCTGCAGGCCCCACTGGACGTTTACCAGTTCGATCACGTCACCTAGCCACATCTTGTAGCTCGGGTTGTCTGGCTGCAACGGGCGCAGAAAGCCGATCCGACCTTTCAGATCCTCGAGATGCCCGCGCAGGTGCTTCGGGTCCATCGGCATAATGCTCTCCGACCTCCAACGCCGCCGGTAACCAGGTCCGCAGCGAACCGGCGCTCTATTAACCCGTATGAGATTCCCCGCCGCGCGGTCTGCGGCACGACCTGATTCCGATCAGGAGAATCCGCTCCGGGCTTCCCCATCGTATGCTTCTATGACCGCTGCCTGTACTCCGGCGGTCCCAGAGAGGGCTATCGATAATGACCACATATCGTCAGTTCATCAGTTCATTGCTGCTGCCGCTCGGGCTGCTCGCGGCTGCCACGCTGGCCGCAGCCTGCGGCGCCAGCAACAACAAGCAGGCGACTACTGCACCAGCCGCCACTGTTAAAGCTGCCTCCGTATCGGCTGCAGTCTCGGCAAGCCCTGCGCCTGTCTCTGTCTCCGCCAGTCCGGCCACCAAAGCGGCGCCCACTAGCCCACAGGCGGCGGCGATCACCGTTCAGGCGCAGATCGTCAATGTCGCTTTCCCCGACATGATCGCGGTGAAGCCCGGCACAACCGTTACGTGGACAAATAAGGACAGCTTCGCGCACACGGTCACGACCGATTCGGGACAAACCGAGACCTTTGACTCGAAATCGCTCGATGGCGGCGGCACTTTCAGCGTCACCTTCGCCAAAGCGGGCACTTTCAGCTACCACTGCAACATTCACAACACAATGCACGGCAAAATCGTCGTAAGCGACGCGGCCGCCGGCGTCGTTTCCCCGGCTGCAACACCCGCAGCGAGCGACCCTCCGGGCTACAAATACTAAGGAACTGGGCCTCCACCGCCCATAAACGATGCAACGGTCGCATCTGCGGGGGCAGCCAGCACGGCGGCCACGGAGCCCTGCTGGCGGATTACACCGTCCACGATAACAAGTACGCGGTCGGCAAGCCGCAACGCTTCCTGCCTGTCATGCGTGACGAATATCGTCGTTGATCCCAGCTTGCGCAACTCGGCCACAGTGGCGTCTACCAGCGACTCACGCGTCGGCTGATCGAGCGCTGTGAACGGCTCGTCCAGCAGCACGATGTCCGGCTCGAACACCAGCGCCCGCGCCAGCGCCACCCGTTGCGCTTCCCCGCCTGAAAGCCGTCGTGCCCGACGCAAGGCAAGCTGCTCGACGCCGAAACGCGACAGCCACGCCAGGCTGCGCTGGCGACGCTCAGCCGCGGGCACGCCGCGCAGCTTTAGGCCCAGCTCGACGTTTGCCAGCACACTCCTATCCAGCAGCATTGGCGACTGCAACAGCAACGTTGCGCGCCGTCGTGCCCGAAGCGGAGTGCCGCTGATCTGCCGCCCATCGAGGCGAAGAAAGCCGGCATCCGGAGCGATGAGAAAGCCACAAACCTGCACCAGCGTGCTTTTACCCGCTCCGTTCGGACCAAGCACCGCCAGTACCTCACCGGCCCCGATCGAGAGGTGTTCAATATCGAGCACGGTGCGGTTTTGCAAGCGGACGCGGACGTTTAGCAGTTCCAACCGTGGCGTAAGCGGAGGTTGCAGACCGTCACCGCCGTTTGCCATCGACCCGCCGCCGGCACTGGCATAAGTTCTGGGTCACGTGCTTCGCCGCTGCTGGGAGATCGTCAGCACGAGGTTCACCGCGAAGATGAGCACCATCAGGATAATCGAGAGCGCGATCGCCTGATCGAACTCACCGCGCCCGTTTTCCAGCACGATCGCTCCGGTCAGGGTCCGGGTCTGATCCTTGATGTTGCCGCCCACAGCAATCGTTGCTCCGACCTCGGAGATCACGGCCCCAAAACCAGCCATCACCGCCGCCAGCAGCCCCAGATGCGCCTCGCGCAGCAGTAACCATGCGGCCTGCGATCGCGAGGCGCCGAGCGCCATCACCTGCAACCGCAGCCGCGTGTCGAGCGAACCAACGGCGGCAAGCGTGAAACCGGCGACCAGCGGCGTGGCGATGATCACCTGGGCGATGATGATCCCGCGTGCCGTGAGAAAGAGATGCAGAAAACCGAACGGGCCGTGACGGAAAAGCATCAACGATACGACTGTGCCGACCACCACCGGCGGCAGCCCCATGCCCGTGTTGATCACCGCGATGGCAAGCCGGCGACCGGGAAAATGGCTCAGGCCGAGAAGCACACCGATCGGGGCGCCGAGGAAGAGGCTGATCAGGGTGGCGATTCCCGATACCTGCAGCGAAAGCCAGGTAATTCGATACGTCTCTGGATCGCCGCTCAGCAAACGCCGTATAGCTTCGCCCAGGCCATCCCAGATGAACTGCATTAGCTACCG
>JBBRGK010000183.1:0-6387 GCA_038240805.1 Dehalococcoidia bacterium
CATTGCTATTTAGCGCTTTCGTCGCGGCAATTGCCACTATCGCGGCTGCCGCGCAGGGAACGCTTCCAGCTACGGCAGCGCTCGCCGCAAGCCTGCTGGTGCTGGCGGCTCTGGTTGATCCAGCCTGCTGGGCGCTCTCCCGCCGCAACCTCGCTTTGCACGATCTGTTGAGCGGTACGCGAATCGTGCGGTTCGTACCGCCGGAACAGGCCCAACAGGAGTTCAGCAATCGCGTACCGTAGACCATCACCTCAGGCATTTGATGACCTGGACCGCACCGAGCTGGCGCGCCGCTACGGGCGCGCCGCCGCTTACCAGGAAGAAACGAACGAAAGCGCGACATTCTGGCTCAAGCTTTGCGGTCTGCTGCTTGTACTGGCGCTGATGGTGCTGCTTGGCGGCTATACCCTGTCGCAGGTCACCTCACGCGAATCGGCGCGTCGGATCCTCGGGAGGGCGATCCCGGAAATAACGGACTTTGATCATGCCTTCGCAGCTCACTACGACGAGTTGCTATCTACCGCCGCGTCGCCCTCGGCTGCTTCGGGGTTTAAGTTGTCCTTCTACCCGGTTCAAGTCACGCTGAAACCGACCGACGTCATCAACCACTCACCCGCAGAAGTACGGCAGACGCTGCTTCAGCGCACCGCAGATACCGTTTATGACAAGGGTATCAACGCTTTTTCGCGCGACGGAAAGCCTGTGAGGCTTGGGAGTTCCGGAGTGTTTTCTGGACCATGGGCGTTCAGCAAGGCGCTGAGCGTTCTCAATCCGGGGACGCACAAACGCGTCGTGAGTGTGACTAAGATCGCCCTCGGTGTCGCCGCTTTTCTGGGGCTGATCATCGTTCTGCTCGGGAGGGAATACAACCGTATTGTGGTCTTCTCGATGGCGCTGTTGTTCGCGGCTGTGCCGGGTCTAGCCGTCGGCGGAGCCGTCTGGCTAGGTGTGCAGCTGGTGTTCGGCACCTCTTCAGACCCGCTGATAGGCGGCACCTCGGATATCATGCGCGACGTGGCCTGGTACGTCGTGCTCAGCTACCTGATCTACGTCGCCCTTTCCGTTGGTCTGGTAATTCTTGGCTTTATGCTGGAACGTATCTCAGACATGATTGCAAACTCGGGTGACCCGGCACGAGCCCGTGAGTACCGACAGACATGAAGCGTCGCCTGAAGCGTCAAGCGTCGCAGCGCCTTGACCCGTTCGAGTGGCACGACCTAGGATATCGGTGGCTCCCCTGTGCGGGTGTGATGTAATGGTAGCCTGCGACCTTCCCAAGGTTGACGCGCGAGTTCGATTCTCGCCACCCGCTCCGGTCCGTGAACACCCCGACATCAACACGGTGCCGGGGCTACTTTTTGTCGTCTAACCCGTAGCGAGCAGCGAACGTGGCGGTGATTTCGGCAATTGAACGGCATAAGCGCGGGCGCGGTGTGGACATCGTTGTCGATGGCGACGTATGGGCCACGGTTGACCGCGAGGTTATCTACGAGTACGGTGTGCGCCGAGGCGATGCGGCCACGCCGGAGTTGCTGGAGCGGCTTCTGTCGGCCGGGGGGGACCAACGTACGTACGAGGCGGCGCTGTCGTTGATTTCGTACCGGCCACGCTCCGAGGGAGAGCTGCGCCAGCGGTTGCTGCGCAAGGGGCTGCCCGAAGCGGCGATCGACGTGGCGATGGAGAGGCTCAAACGCAGCGGGCTCGTAAATGATGAAGAGTTTGCGCGTACGTGGGTTGAAAATCGAGGCTCAGGCGGCGGCGGACGTGGGAAGTCACTCCTGGCTGCGGAACTGCGTGCGAAAGGTGTCGCGCCTGACCTCATTTCCGAAGAGTTGAGCGACCGCGACGACGAGAGCAAGGCGTTTGAAGCGGCGCGGCCACGTGCTCTGCGGCTGCACGCATTGGAATACGTAGACTTTCGGCGGCGCCTTAGCGGTTTCCTACAACGGCGAGGCTTCGGATACGGCGTCATCAACCCGGTCGTGCGCGCTCTATGGCAAGAACGAGATGGTGGCGCCGCTGGCGACGAGGAAGCCAACTAAATCAGCATAGTTCGTATGCGATATTGTATTGACACTGCTCTCGCCTCGCCCATACACTGGTCTGACAGGGCGCGGGCTGTCACAGTCCGTGCCTGTCCCTTACCTCCATCGAAAGCGAGGCGCTCATGCCGTACGTGCTTGTCGCGCTGGCAGTGCTCGCCATCGTTGTCGTTGTGGCTCTCGTCGTTCTTGCCCGCACAGCTCAGGCAAAAAACCGGCAACTGGAACAGCAGCAGGAGCGAGAAGAAGAGATCCAGGCCGCGGAAGCAAACGCGGTGCGCATCGTCAGCGAGGCAGAAACTCGTCAGAAGGAACTCCTGCTTGAGGCCAAAGAGGAGGCGATCCGGTTACGGACCCAGGCCGAATTAGAGTTGCGCGAGCGCAGCAATGATAACCAGCGGCAGGAACGTCGCATTGTTCAGAAAGAGGAGAATCTCGACCGCAAGCTCGAAGCCTATGAACGCCGCGACAGCGCGTTAACAGCGCGGGAGCAGGAACTCGAAGAGGCCCGCGCCCGGCTTGAAGAGGTACGACTACAGAGGCTTCAGGAGATCGAGCGAATCAGCCAGTTGACCACGCAGGAAGCGCGCGACCTGCTAATCGCTGAAGTTGAGCACGAAGTCCGCGACGATGCCGTGCGCCGCATGCAGCAGATCGAGGCCGAGTATCGCGAGCAGTCAGGTCGCCGTGCCCGGGAGATCGTCGCTACCGCGATTCAGCGTGTCACCTCGGATGTCACTGCGGAGACGACTGTTTCCGTGGTTTCGATTCCCAGTGACGACATGAAAGGGCGCATAATCGGTCGCGAGGGGCGCAATATCCGTGCCCTCGAGCAGGCGACAGGCTGTGACCTGATCATCGATGACACGCCGGACGCTGTCACACTTTCCGGCTTCGACCCGGTGCGCAGGGAGATCGCTCGCGTCGCCCTTTCCCACCTTGTCCAGGACGGTCGCATCCACCCCACTCGAATCGAAGAAGTGGTGGAGAAAGCTCGCCAGGAGGTGGAGTCATCTCTGCGCGGCACTGGCGAGGCGATGGCGGTCGAGGCCGGGGTGCCCAGCCTGCATCCAGAGTTGCTGCGTCTGCTTGGACGGCTCAAATTTCGCATGAGCAACGGCCAGAACGTACTGAAGCACTCGGTAGAGGTCGCTCAGGTTGGCGCAATGATCGCCGATGAGCTTGGCGCCGACGCCTCAGTCGTGCGGCGTGCCGGCCTGCTCCACGATATTGGTAAAGCGATGGATCAGGACGTTGAAGGCAGCCACGCCGCAATTGGCGCTGAAATGGCCAAACGATATGGAATGCCGGTCAGCGTTGTGCACTGTATCGAAGCGCATCTGAATGAGGTAGAGCCGCGCACCGTCGAGGCAACCGTGCTGCAGATCGCCGAAGGAGTGTGCAACGCCCGGCCGGGAGCGAAGCGCGAGTCGCTTGAGCACTATGTCCGACGGCTTGAAGAGTTGGAACAGCTTGCGAATGACTTTGAGGGCGTGAACAAGGCGTTCGCAATCCAGGCGGGCCGTGAAGTGCGGATCATCGTCAGGCCAGAAGAGATCGATGACCTCGGTGCAATGCGGCTGGCGCGGGATGTCAGCCGAAAAATCGAAGAGAGTCTTGAGTATCCCGGGCAGATCAAGGTGACCGTCATTCGCGAAACACGCAAGGTGGAGTACGCAAAGTAAGCATGGCTATCGGTGATTTTCACACGCATTCGATTCACTCCGATGGAAAGCTCTCTCCGGAAGCTCTGGCGGCTATGGCGGCGCGTAACGGCGTCAGGGTAATGGCTCTCAGCGACCACGACAGCACCGCCGGCGTGCGCCAGATGGCGAACTCACTCGATCGGTTCGGTGTGAGGCTGATTCCGGGAGTCGAGCTGAGCACAGATATCCCCGGCAGCGAGATTCATGTGCTCGGCTACTTCATGAACATCGACGACGCGCACTTTCAATCGGAGCTGCTCCGGTTTCGCGAGGGTCGCCTCGGCCGTGGCATGCGCATGATCGAGAAATTGCGTGAACTGGGGATGGACGTGTCGTGGGAGCGCGTTCAGGAGATCGCTGGCGACGCATCCGTCGGCCGGCCTCATGTCGCGCAGCACATGGTCGAACGTGGTTATGTACAGTCGATTCCCGAGGCTTTCGACAAATACATCAGCCGTAACGGGCCTGCCTACGCCGAGAGGGACAAGCTCACGCCGGCCGACGCGGTCGCGCTGATCAGGGGCGCGGGAGGTATCGCCTCGGTGGCGCACCCGCAGTACACGCCGAACGTCGAAGAGACCCTCGGTGAGCTCAAGGAGCAGGGGCTCACCGGCATGGAGGTCTACTACAAGGATCTGTCTCCCGACAAAGTCGAATTCTTGCTTGCGATTGCTCGTAAACTGGGCCTCTTGCCGACCGGCGGCAGCGACTTTCACGGGCTCGGCAATCCGGGTGAACGCGAACCGGGCCTGATTCCCATGCCTGACCACGCCGTTGAGGCGCTGCTCGCGGCCGGCGAGACCTGCGCGATGCCGACAGTTGTGCCCGGCAAATGACCAGCGACAACGGCCCCGCTCTGGACGGCAACCCGGAACAGTGGGATATCGCCCGCATTCTTGAGGTATTGCCGCACCGCTTTCCGTTTCTGTTGATCGACCGCATGCTGGAGGTCGAGGCGGGCAAGCGCGCCGTCGGCCTCAAGAATGTCACCATGAATGAGTGGTTCTTCCAGGGCCACTTTCCGGGGCAGCCGGTGATGCCGGGCGTACTGATCATCGAAGCGCTGGCGCAGGTTGGTGCCGTCGCGGTGCTCAGCCAGGAAGCGTATCGAGGCCGGATCGCCTACTTCGCCGGCATCGACGCGGTTCGGTTCCGTCGTCCGGTCGTTCCGGGAGATACGTTGCGGCTTGAAGTGGATCTGACGCGGCAGAGGGGTCCGATCGGCAAAGGGACCGCCCGCGCCACCGTGAACGGCGTCCTCGTCGCCGGCGGTGAGCTCACGTTCGCGATCGATACCGGACCAGCGAAAAAGTAGATGCAGTGCGCCGCCGATCCAAACGTTGAGACAGAACTCCGCTGCGGCAAATGCGACACCCCCATCTGCCCGCGTTGCATGATCCAGACGCCAGTCGGCGCACGCTGCCGCTCCTGCGCAAACCTCCGTCGTCCAGCGATGTACACGATATCGGCAGCAACGGTGGCCCAAGGGGCAGGGGCGGGCGTTGCTACGGCAATTGCAGTAGGTTTTCTATGGGCGCTGCTAATCCCGCATGCGGCATCATTGCTGGGCTTCTTCATATTCTTCGCCGCCGCAGGCTACGGCTGGCTGGTAGCAGAGGCGATCGGGCGGGCCACCAACCGACGGCGCGGGACAGCGCTGCAGGTTGTCGCCGTCGTCTCCTGTGTCCTGGTCTACCTGGTGCACAACGCGTTCGCGCCGCCGCACACGCTCATACTGCAGAACGATCTGCTGGGCTATGTCTTCGTGGTGATAGCCGGTGCGGTAGGTGCTGGATACCTGAAGTGAGATTCTAGCGGCGGAGCAGGGCAACGACGATAAGCAGCACGACAATCACCGCTGCTGTCAGGAAGATTCGCTTCAACTCGCCGACAACGTAGCCATAGTCGGTTGAAGCCAGCCTCGCCGGCGATGCGGCGGCAGGCTTCTCTGCCATGGCCCGCCTCATGAATGTCGATGGCGGCGCCGGAGCCGGAGTGCGCTCAATCATCGGCGCAGAGGCCATCTCCGGCGCGGCCTCCAGCGTCTCAAAGGCGACATCATCACCCGTCGGCGGCTCCAGCGTGGCAGCACCGCTCCGTTCGAGCAGATGACGCGGGATTAATGGAGTGGATCGCTTGCGCCCACCGGTCTGGATACGAGCGCGGCGAGTCTGACGTGGCACACGGTTCTCCTCTTGTCGGAACAAATTATACCGAGCCGCGCAGGGCACCGTCCAGCGTTTGACAGCCCTGAGAGCCGTACGATACGCTGGTTCAACGCTGTCGCAGCCCGTTTCTCAGGCGGCGTTGTCCTGGCCCCGTGGTGTAGCGGTCAAACATGCCACCCTGTCACGGTGGAGATCGTGGGTTCGAATCCCATCGGGGTCGCCAGATTTACCTCCAGCCTACGAACCAGGTCGCCTCTTGAAGGCGGCCTCGTCATTCTCGGATTCGAGTTCCAATAGTAAAACCGCAGGCATCCGCGATGGCTTCAACGACCGGCATCCTGTACACGACCGCACCTGCTGTCGGCCTGCGTGGTCCGGCGCAGGGTGAATGGACATACAGTGCCTATGCTGCTTTGCCAGACGACGGCAAGCGGTATGAAGTCGTCGAGGGCGTGCTGTACGTGACGCCTG
>JBBRGK010000184.1:0-6366 GCA_038240805.1 Dehalococcoidia bacterium
ATATTATCGCAAGGATTGAAGGCATCTTTCACGACCACGGCACGCAAGGCAGCGCTACTAACGGAGTTCAACGCTAAACCCAGGTGAAGGTGTCTCTTAACCCAGCGAACTAGCCCGCGCGACGCCGCACCGATGTGCGTCAGCAGGCTCAGAGGCATCGCTGCGGTGCTCTCGTAAGGTTGCTGGAAGAGGCGCGGGCATGAGCGGCTGAGGCTGGCATCTCATTTTCTGACTTGACTTATCAAGCGCCGCAGACGAGGGTATGGCCAACCGAGCGGAAGGAGTAGACGTATGTTCCGCATGCCACTGCTGAGCCCCCATGGCGCCCTGCTGCGGCTGCTGCTGGGTACTGTCGCTGTCTGCCTGTTTGCGGGATCTCCTCCATCCACTGGGGCGCAAACCCCGCCCGCCGACGATCCCGCCCTGCTGCGTGAGCTCGCCGTGCGACTGCTCACTTTCTCACGCAGCGACACCTCGATATCGCCCCAGCTCTTCCCTGGGGCACTGCCGCCTGCATTCCCCTCCACGATTAGCCTGCCGCCCGACAGCCGCCTGGTCGGCAGCGCAATCCTGCCGGAGTCGGGTCCGGCCGGCCAGATGGCGACGGCCATAGTGGTCGTGGCCGACACCGGGACGGCGCCCGCGGACGTGCTCGCGTTCTACCAGGGCCTGCTGACAAACGCTGGCTGGATACCTGCTCCGCAGAACGGTTTTCAGCCTGGTGGCTTCCTGCCCTTCACTCCGCCCGGCTTCGCCAGCTACTGCCAGGGCACAAGCGGTCCCTCACTGAATATCTCGGTGGAGATGCGGACGGGCGCCCCGAATGGCCTGCGCCTGCAATTAACCTCACCAAACCTCGGCCTTTGCAATCCACAGGCACGACCCGGACCGCCGCCACCCTTTTCGCAGGTGCTGCCGGCGCTCGTCTCGCCGGCAGGGGTGACGATCGCGCCGGGCGGCAGCTCGGGCGGCTCTGATGGCTCGCAGCAGGCCAACGCCATCGCCCGGACGGATATGAGCGTGGCAGAGCTGGAGCGCTTCTATGAACCACAGCTAGTTGCGGCGGGCTGGACGCGAACAGACGGCGCAACGCAGGGTCCGCTGGCATGGAGTACCTGGAGTGTGCCCGGTGATAAAACGCGGCAGGGCTTCCTGAGCGTGCTGGACGGGCCAGGTCCCAATGAGCGCACGCTCGAGCTGCGCGCCGCCACCGCCGGAGCAGATGTCAGCGGAGCGCGACCGATCGCCGTCACCGCGCCACCGCCTCGGGCCTAACTAGGCAGGTCATGCCGATGTTTGGTGCTGCCATCGCCGACGCCACGACCTGGATATCGCGGTGGGCTACCGATCTATCTGACCTCAAAGCCCTTCACGGTAACGGTATCGGTCAGGGACCGTGGGGTTTTAGAACCCGTGGCGTGCCGAATCATGCCCAAGCTCTTGCGACACATGCAGAGACGAGCGTGCCGGGGCATCGCCGGACTATCAGAGAGGCCCCTGCCACCCCGGCCAATCACGTTGACTCCCGGCCCATGCTCCTCACCAGCGCCTCACGCACCCCGACCGGTAACGCTGCCGGACGACCATCCTCTCCGAGCCACACCTGTGCCGATCGCCCGTCGCAGATCAGGAGGCCGTCGCGCTTCCGTTCGATCTCAAAGGCCACGCTGAAGCTTCTGGTGCGGACTTCGGTGGTATATGTCCGCACCAGGAGCACGTCGCGATGAAACGCCGGAGCGCGAAACCGGGCGCTGGTTTCTGCCAGCGCGAACTGCGGCCGGTCTGTCGGCCCGGGCGGCCAACGAATCGCACCAAGACCGATCAGGTGCTCCAGGCGGCTCTGTTCAAAGTAAGTGAAGAAGACCGCGTTGTTAACGTTTCGATCCGCATCCATGTCCGTGGACCGCACGGTGATCGCGAGTTCAGTCACCAGGGTCTGCGTTTCGAGCATGGAGCCTTCCAATCGCGGGTTCCCTACGGACGGCGCCGGCTCACGTGGGCCGGCAGAGGTTGCAGGCCCGGTAGCCGGCCCGCACTGCGGCGGCCAGACTCATAAACGAGGTTCGGTCCTCCGGCGGGATACGCTGGGCGACGTGGCAGGAGGGATAGCATACCGTCATTGTCGCGCTTGACCCCCTGAAGCGCTCACTGCTTCGCACGAGCAGGTTGCCCGCGGGAACGCCCTCGTACTCGAGCACCCGCACTTTCATCGCCGGGCCACCGCCCGAGTACTCCCCGAGACTGCCATCTGACCGCACCACGCGGTGGCAGGGAATGATGAACGGGATCGGGTTGTGACCGAGCGCTGTGCCGACAGCGCGTGACGCGCCCGGCGAACCGATCTCGCAGGCGATCCAGCCATACGGGCGCACCTCGCCGCGCGGAATCTCCGAAGTCTTCTCCAGCACCCGGCGCTGGAACGGCGGCAGCCAGGAAATATCGATCGCAGCGAACTTCTTGCGGCCCTCGATATGCGCCAGCACGCCGCGCTTGATCGTCGACGGAAGCGTCGGAAGGCGTGTCGCCCGTGCCCCAACGGTCCGCACGACCTCGCGTTCGAACGCGTCCGCCGTCTCAAAACGGTTGCAACAGACCACGCTCCCGTTTCGGAACGCGACCGCAAGCTCTCCGATCGGCGTCGTAATTGCAGCATACAAAACCGGCGACTCCGCGCTGTTCTGCTTCTCTGCCAGCCGCAGCAGCAACTCGCGCCTCAGCCCCTCAATGAAGAGCGGATCGGCGACGCTTAGTCCTGCCGCCAGGCGCAAGCGCTCCGCGAGCAGCACCTCGGCAACCAACTCAATGCCGGCAAGCTGGCCCTGTGTGCTGCCATCGATCAGGGTTTGGGTCGCCACGGCAAACTCTTCTGCCGCCTGCTTCGCTGTCTTCATTTTGTCGCCTCCAGTTGAACACGCAGGGTTTTCATTGCCCGATAAATAAGTTGCTTCGTTGCAGCTTCCGACCGTCCGATCATTGAGCCGACCTCTGCATGGGAAAGATCGCGACCGAAACGCAGCGACACTGCACGCCGCTGCAACTCCGGCAGCGTCCGTACCGCGGACCATGCTGTATCGATCTCTTCCATGTCCAACACCTGTTGATCGGGCAGCACAGCGTCCGCATCGCCGGGCTCCCAGCCAGCCTCAGTCAACTGTTGCAGGGAGAGCGGCGCTGCGACCTGCCTGCGGCGGTCCACGATCTGGTTATGCGCGATCCGAAATAGCCAGGCGCCGAACGGCGCTCCTTGCCATGTGTAGCCCGCCAGGCCTTCCAGCGCACGGCGAAAAGTCTGTGAGGTAACGTCCTCTGCATCAGGATGGCTGCTGAGCCGTCTGAAGGCATACCGATACACGCGCCCGACATAGCGATCGTACAGACGGCCGAAAGCTTCGGGCTCGACCGTGGCCAGCGCCACAAGATCCGCTTCGACGGCAAGATCACGATCCGTCGCCGCGGTTGTTTGCTCGAGCTGCATGCTCTCTCCTCCTGCTCTCACCAGTTATAACGGCACGGAGCCCGATTGGTAACGCGGTGACGCTGCAGCGTGATATCGTGACTCCACCCGCAGTGATAGAAGCAGCATCGCCAGCCCGGCCGGGAGGCGTGGATTGTTGAGTGAGTTTGACCTGAGCGGCCAGGTGGCGATTGTCACGGACGGCAATGGCGGCTTCTCAATCGCGTAGCAATCTCTTTGCACAACGACGCGCAACGACGCACAACGACGCACAACGACGCACAACGACGCACAACGGCGGGCATGGCCCTCCGCCAGGCAGAGGAAGGCGAGCATGAGCGATACAGGGGCCGCTGTGAACACTGCAACCAGAAGAACGCTGCCACGATTTACGCTCAAAGACTCTGCGGGCGAGCAGCGCACGTTCCCTACGGGCAGACATTCGCTGCTGGCTTTCGTCAAAGAAGACTGCCCGACCTGCGTACTGTCCATGCCCGTGATCGAAGCGGCCCGCCGCGCGTACGGTGATGCGCTCGATGTCTGGATTATCGGCCAGGAGAGCGAAGGCAACGATCGCCTGGAGCAGCAGTTCGGCCTCGACGACCCGATCCTTGACGACTCTGCCCTCAAGGTCTCATTCGCCTTCGATCTGGACACCGTGCCGGCCATCATCCTTGCCAATGCGAACGGCAACGAGTTGCGCAATTTCGTCGGCTTTCCCAAAGCCGACTGGCTGGATCTGTTCCGCGAGCTGAGCAGTCTCACGGGGATCACTGCCCCTGCGGTAGACTGGCAGTCATATCCGGAACTGCGGCCGGGCTGCGGCTCACGCTCCGTCGAGCCGGAGATCGCGGATCGGCTCGCAGCCGAGGCGGAGAACAGCCCGCTGCGGGCGCGAAAGATAGAGATCGGCCCCTCGGACGACCCATTCGAGTTCATGTTCGACCAGGGGCTGACCGACGGACTGCCGGTCGTTCTGCCGACACCGGAACGGGTGCTGCGCATGCTTGCCGGCACACGGCGCGATCCGCAGTCCGTGGTCGGCATCGTGCCGCCCAACATGGCGCCAGCGACTGTCGAAAAGATAGCGATCAACGCAGTAATGGCAGGCTGCAAACCCGCGTATCTGCCAGTGGTGATCGCCGCAGTGGAAGCGGTCTGCACCGACGAATTCAACATGCACGGTGTTCTCGCAACGACCCACTTCCCCGGGCCAGTGCTGATCGTGAACGGCCCCATACGCGACCGAATCGGGATGAACTACCGGATCAACGCTCTGGGCCAGGGCAACCGTGCGAACTCGACCATTGGCCGAGCACTGCAACTCGTCGTGCGCAACCTCGGTGGTGGCAGACCGGGCGAGGTCGACCGCGCGGTGCTCGGGCAGCCGGGCAAACTCTCGTTTTGCTTCGCCGAATACGAGGAGCGCAGTAACTGGGAGCCACTGCACGTCGAGCTTGGCTTCCGCAAAGACGAAAGCGTCGTCACTGTCTTCGCAGGCGCCTCCCCAACAGGCTTCGTCGACCAGCTTTCGCGCGGCGCTAAGTCGCTGGCCACCTCGTACGGACTGGAGCTCGCTTCCGCCGGGCATCCGAAGCAGTACAACTACGGCGAAATCGTCGTGGTCGTGCCGCCGGAGCACGTCGATACCTTCGCGAAAGACGGCTGGACGAAAGCGCAGGTTCGGGAGCAGATCCAGAAAGCGACGCTCAGGCCCGTCCGCGAGCTTATGCAGGACGACAGCTGCGCCGAAGGACTGGCGCGTGGGCAGGCAGAGAAGCTCGGCCTGGACACGATGCTGCCAAAGTTCCGCGCCAACGACAACATCAAGCTTGTTGTCGCCGGCGGGGAGGCGGGCAAGTTCGGTGTGTATATTCAGGGCTGGGTAAGCGGGCCGATGGGCTCGATCATCACCAGCCGCAGAATAGAGGAGTAGTCCATGACCACGATCCTCGACCCGACCGACGAGCGCGTACCGGTGCAACGCAGCCTGACCAGACGCCCCGAGGCGATCACCGGTACCGTTGCCCTGCTCGATATCTCCAAGCCACGCGGCAATGTATTGATCGACCGGCTGCAGGAACGGCTCTCCGAGCGGCTGCCGGGAATCACGATCAGGCGCTACGCCAAGCCAACCTTCGCGAAGCCTGCCCCGGACGCACTGCGACGCAGGATCGCTGAGGAGAGCGACTTCGTCATCGAAGCCCTCGCCGATTGAGGGTCCTGCACAACGTGCAGTGTGCACGATACGGTATGGTTTGAAATCCAGGGCAAACCGGCGGTTTTCATTGCGTCGAGCGTCTTTGTTGACGCTGCCGAAGCGCAGGCTAAGGCACTCGGCCTGCCAGGCGTGCGGCGCGTTTTCGTTCCGCATCCGATTCAGGACGCCACAGACGATGAAATGCGGGCCAAGGCGGATGCGGTTGTCGATCAGGTGATCGCGGCGCTGGTGGACTGAACGGCCGATCGCTGCTCGATTTCCCGGCGGCGCCAAATGCGTCGTACGCCAGGGCAGCAATGCGGCAACGGCGATTATCGCCTGCGCTGATGAGATCGCGGCCGACGTGATCGCCATGGCAACACATGGTCGCACAGGCGTCCCTCACGCGATCGTGGGCAGTGTTGCCGAGCATGTCGTGCGGTCGAGCAAGCGCCCCGTGCTGCTGCTGCGGCCCGAGATGTAGAACGCTCGGGGACCGGGGACAACGAAGAGGTAGCAGAAGGTGATGATCGCCCTTACACCGTGATCATCTCCACTTTCGTGGCGTCCACCAGGCCCATGTCCGTCAGCTTGATTTCGGGAATCACCGGCAGAGCAAGGAACGAGAGCGTCGCGAAGGGGGCAGCGAGCGGGCAGCCAAGACTGGCCGCCAGAGCGTCCAGTTTTGCCAGTTCCTCCGCGACGGTCTCCA
>JBBRGK010000185.1:0-6360 GCA_038240805.1 Dehalococcoidia bacterium
AGGCGCTACCGTCGCTGGTGCGGCCGGGACGCCAGCTCTGGGTGCGGGTGAACAACACCTACACGCTGCTGACGCGCGACGACGTCCGCGCCGTCGTCGGTCCCGACCTCGACGGCATCATGCTGCCGAAAGCCGACCGGCCCGAGCAGGTGCTCTACCTGGAGGGTCTGTTGCGCGACGCCGAAGAGGCCGCCGGGCTCGAACCGGGCAAGCTGCGACTGATGCTGGTGATAGAAAGTGCAGCCGGGTTGCTCAAGTGTTATGAGACGGCCAAAGCGTCGAAACGCACCCTGGTCATGCAGCTGGGCGCCGAGGACTACACTGCCGACCTGGGCATCGAACGGACCCTGGCCGGCCGAGAGCTTGACCACCCGCGGAGCGTTATTGCCGTCGCCGCCCGTGCTGCGTCGGTCACTCCGCTCGACACCGTTTATCCGGCATTCCGCGATGAAGAAGGGCTCGTGCGCGAGGCAGAGTCGGCACGGGCGCTCGGTTTCAAAGGCAAGTTCGCGATTCATCCGGCGCAGATCGACGCGATTAACCGCGTTTTCACTCCGTCGGAGGCGCGTGTCACCGAAGCGCGCGCAATCGTGGCCGCGTATGAAGCGGCGGAAAAAGAGGGCCACGGCGCCGTGCAGGTGAACGGCAACATGGTCGATGCGCCGGTTGTGCAGCGGGCGCGAGATCTGGTTGCTCTGTCCGAGGCGATTGCGACGAAGGAACGAGGCGGCGAGAACGAGCCGCCGATCACACCCGGGGAACCACCTGCTTCCGTCCCGGCGCCGTGACGCGCATCGAGCCTGCTCCGGACCTGCTGATCTTCGACCTCGACGGCACTCTGGTGGACAGCCAGGAGCAGATCGCGCGCTCGTTCAACGTCGCGCTCTGCGCGGCCGGAGCGGCGCTGGTGGAGCACGAACGCGTCTACGCCATGATCGGGCTGCCGCTCATTCACATGTTCAGCCAGGTGCTGCCGGAGTTGCAGCTGCACCTTGTTCCTGCCTGCATCGAGCTTTATCGCGCCGACTACAACACGATCGAAATTCCGCGCTCGTTCGCGTTCCCCGGTGTGCGCGAGACGCTGATCGCCTGCCATGCGGCGGGGCGTACTCTCACCGTGGCCACGACCAAGGGTCAGGTGGTGGCCGACATGGTGATCGACATAGCCGGGCTGCGTCCGTACTTTGCCCACGTTCTCGGCGGCGACCGGGTGCCACACCACAAGCCGGCCCCCGACCTCGTGCTGCTGACCCTGGAACTAACCGGTCTGCCGCCAGAGCGGGCGCTCGTCGTCGGCGACAGCAGCTACGACATGCTGATGGCATCGAGCGCCGGCGTCGCGTCCTGCGGCGTGACCTACGGCGCCCAGTCAGCCGAAGCGCTGCGATCCTCCGGCGCCATCCACCTGATCAATTCCATGCCTGAGTTGCTGCCGCTGATCGGCGTGAACGGCTGAGCTTAAGTATTCGGCATAGTGGCGCTAAACGATCTTTCCCGCAGAGACGGCGTATAATTCGCGACCGCCTGTCCCAGGAGGAGTGTCCGCATGAGAGGCCTGTTCCGGCACGCCAACTTCATGAAGCTGTGGACCGGGCAGACGATCTCGATGCTCGGCACCGAGCTGGGCGCACTGTACTTCCTCGCGATCGTGGTGCTGAACGCGTCGCCACTTCAGATGGGCGTGCTGGGGACGCTGGGGACGCTGCCGGTGATACTCATCGGCCTTCAGGCGGGAGTCTGGGCGGACCGGGTGCGGCGCCGCCCGTTGATGATCGCCGCCGATGCAGGCAGGGCGCTGTTGCTGCTCTCAATTCCAGTCGCTGCCGCGCTCGGAAAGCTCCACATCGAGCACGTCTTTCTGGTCGCGTTCCTCGCCGGTGCGCTCACCGTCGTCTTCAATGTCGCCTATCAGTCGATCCTGCCGTCGCTGGTGGATCGCGAGCAGTTGCTGGATGCGAATAGCAAACTCGAAGCGAGCGGCTCGATTGCCGAACTGAGCGGCTCCGCGATCGGCGGCGGGCTGGTACAGCTGTTCAGCGCCCAGGTGGCAGTCGTGGTCGACGCCTGCTCCTTCCTGGTCTCCGCCTGCTCGATTGGAGCGATCCGCAAACATGAGCCCGCCCCGGTTCGCGTGACCGAGCACGAGAACATGCGGCGCGAGATCGCCGAGGGGCTGCGGATCATCTGGCACAATCCGATCCTGCGTGCAACGACGAGCAGCAGCGTGATGGCGAGCATGTTTGGCAACATCATGGCCGCTACCTACGGCCTGTTCGTGCTGCGCGAGCTACGACTCTCACCGTTCGTGTTCGGCGTGGTCGTGGCTTCCGGCGCAGTGGGCGGGCTTGCTGGTGCGATGCTTTCCGAACGCACCGCTCGAGTGTTCGGCATCGGGCCGGCGATCATCGGCGCGGTGCTGATTCGGTCGGCGTCGCAGTTCCTCACGCCGCTCGCGCACGGACCGGCCACGGTTGCAGTCGCCTTCCTGGTTGCGGGGCAGCTCGGCGACGTCGGTTGGACCATCTTCAACATCAACGAGATCAGCCTGCGCCAGGCGATCGTGCCCGACCACCTGCTCGGCCGCGCCAGCGCAACGATCCACTTCCTCTCGCAGGGAGTGCGTCCGATCGGCATGCTGGGCGGGGGGCTGCTGGCGGAGCTGTTCGGTCTGCGCCCCGCTCTCTACGTCGCCTCGACAGGCCTGATGCTCTCCTGCTTCTGGATCGTGTTCTCGCCGCTGCGAACGCTACGCGTGCTGCCGGAGAACGTGGAGGCTATGTTCGACTGAGCCCGCCTTATGTCCCTTTTCCTGTTGACCTGCCCCGTTGATTGGGCAACGATCGTTCGGTCCGTCTGCTCGAACGCCATGACGGCATAAGGATTTCAAGATGGCTCAGATGACCACCGACGCTCCGAGAGAGCGACAAATTCCAGCCAGCGACGCGGCCCTTGCGGTGCGCGATCTGGTCAAACGGTATGGCACCTTCGAAGCGGTGAAAGGAATCAGTTTCTCCGTTCAGCCGGGGGAGATTTTCGGTCTGCTTGGTCCCAATGGCGCCGGCAAGACCACCACGATCGAGATCATCGAAGGGCTCCGCGATGCCACCTCGGGCGAGGTGACTGTGCTTGGACGCAGCATCTCCTCGGACCCGCGCGGTGTGAAGAAGCTGATCGGCGCTCAGCTGCAGGACTCCGACTTCTTCGAACATCTGACCCTGCTCGAACAGCTCGACTACCTGGCCGCCTGTTACAACACCCGCTGCGATGCAAAGGGACTGCTCGACCAGGTGAACCTGGGCGACCGGCCGAAACTGAAAGTGCAGCAGCTTTCGGGTGGGCAGCAGCAGCGCTTTGCGATCGCCGCCGCACTGGTCAACGACCCGCCACTGGTGATGCTCGATGAGCCCTCAACCGGCCTCGATCCGAAAGCGCGGCTGGACCTCTGGGCGCTGATCCGCCGGTTGCGTGAAGAGAACCGCACGATCTTGCTTTCGACCCACTACATGGAAGAGGCCGAGGAACTGTGCGATCGGGTCGCGATCATGGACCGCGGCGAACTGAAAGCGTTGGGAGCGCCCGCCGCGCTGATCGCGGAGCTGATCGGCCGCGGCTACCGGCGTCCGATGCCAGTGCGCGAGGCGACAATGGAAGATGTCTTTTTGGAGACGACAGGTCATAGCTTCAGCGATGAGGATGCCGGCAAATGAGGGTTTTTCGCGCCACACTGAACAACCAGCTCAAGTCGTTTTACCGCGATCCGCAGGCGATGACATTCACGCTGGTGATGCCGCTGTTGATCATGCTCGTGCTGGCCCTGTTCAACATCCACGTGCAGGGGCCAGGCGGAAAGAACCGCCACTATATCGACCTGCTCTTGCCGGGAATGATCGCCCTGACCGCTACGAATGTGGGTCTGCAAAGCGTCGTCTTCGGGATCGTGCGCTACAAGGAACGTGGTGTGCTGCGTCGAATCAAGGCGTCGCCTGCCGGAACGCTCTCGTTCATCAACGGCATCGCCGCCAGCCGGCTGGTGATGGTGGCCGTATCAGCGGTGATCACCTACCTGATCGGTCGATTTCTGTTTGGCGCCCATCTCACCGGCAATCCACTGGGGCTGCTGGTTCTCGCCGTCGCAGCCTCGCCCGCTTTCATCGCGATCGGCATGATCGTGGTGGGGCTTGCGAAGAACGAGGACCAGGCCGGCCCGATGATGTTCCTCTTCTTCCTGCCAATGTTGCTTTTCTCCGGCATGTTCGTGTCGCGCGCCGGCCTGAACTCCACCGTGGCCTGGATCACCCACGGCCTGCCGATGACCTACCTGGTTGACGCGCTGCAGCGGGTCGCCTTCCTCGGTCAGGGCTTCTCTTCGGCGCTATGGACCGACCTCGGCGGCCTGACTGTATGGGCGGTGGTCGCAACGGTGATCGCGACCCGCACCTGGAAATGGGAATCCTGAGTTCAGATCCCCCGCCACCGGCAACCGCTCGCCAGGTCGTCAAGCGAACGATGCGGTTGCCGGTGGCGCACCGGTTCCGCCTCGCCTGGCGCCTCTCCCGCGACCCCAAAGTGCCGCGTCGTGCCCGGTTGGTACTGCTCGGGCTGTTCGTCTACCTCGCCTCTCCGCTCGACATCATCCCCGACTTCATCCCTGTCATCGGCCAGCTTGATGATCTGCTGGTGGCCGGCATCGCTGTCTGGTGGTTCCTGCGTATCTGCCCGCCGGATGTCGCGATCGCGCAGATCGAGCGGCTCGAGACAACACCGCTTGGCACGATTGGGCGGCTGCTGCCCTGGGTGCTGAGCGCGCTATTCGCGGCCCTGTTTGGGCTGCTGGTGCTGTGGTTGTTTCGGCATTTTCACGTGAATTGATTGAGTCCCCACACACGGTCAGTCGGATCGTGCATTCACCACGGCGGCCGCACCGCAGGTCACGGGATTAGATTGAGGCGGCTGCCCGGCCAGAACCGTCCTCTCAGCCATGTATGTCAGTAGTGTAATCGGCACAATTCATGTACTCTCTCAGGCATCGGAGACGTTCTGCCGAATGTAATACGCTCACTGGACCTACGCGCGTTAGCAAAAGGAGGCGAGCATGATCGATGACATCGATCGAGCATTGTTGAGGCTCCTGCAACGAGAGGCTCGAACCAGGTACGCGGACCTCGGTCAGGCAGTGCATCTCTCGCCCCCGGCGGTGCACGAGCGTGTGAAAAAGATGGAACGGCTCGGCGTGATCCGCCGCTACACAGTTGATGTCGATCCTGCGGCGCTCGGCGCACACATCTCCGCCTACGTACAGGTCGGCACGAGCCACCTCGCCTGTGTGGCGCTCGGCCAGGCGCTGCTGCCGATCGAAGAGGTCGAGGAGTGTCACAGCGTCGCCGGCGAGGACAGCGTGCTGATCAAGGTGCGTACTTCGTCGCCCGCCACGCTTGAGGACCTGCTTGAGCGGATCAAGAACATTCCCGGCGTCGAGCGCACGCTCACCAGCGTTGTGCTGGTGACATTCTTCGAGCGCGGCACCGCGCCCGACATCATGCCACCGGCGAAAGCTACCGCCGTGTCCGCCAAAAGCCGGTAGGAACGCGCATGCCGGCCGGGTGAGCGAGCGAATAGCCGGTTACACTGAAGACCCAGTTCAGGACGGAGCCTGCCATGCCGTTCGACACCTTGCCGCCCGAACTTGAAGCGCTCCGCGAGCGGCTGCGCGACTTCCTGCACAAAGAACTCTTGCCGGCTGAGCGGGAGGCGGGCGTTAGCGAAGAGAGCGAGGCGACGCCGGAGCTGCGCCGCTGGGTGCGCACCCGCTCCAACGAGCTCGGCCTTTTTCGTCTCACTCAGCCGGTTGACCTGGGCGGCAGTGGCCTCGGCACACTGGGTCAGACGGCGCTACGCGAAACTATCGCTGCCTCTGGCGCCGTGCTCGGCCGTTTTGTGCTGGGCGGCGGTGGCGGCATGCTGCGCCACGGCACACCCGAGCAGCGTCTACGCTTTCTGCTGCCTGTCTTGCGCGGTGAGCTAAGCGCCGCTTTCGCCTTCACCGACGCGCGCCTGGGTCCGCGCACGATGGCTGTTCGCGACGGTGAACGCTTCTCGATTAGCGGCGTCAAATCGTTCGTCACCGGCGGTCCGCACGCCGACCTGCTGTTAACTGTGGCCACCGTGACCGAAAACGCCGGCGGCCCTACCGGATCGGCCGTGTTCATTGTCCGCCGCGAGAGCCCCGGCCTGACGATGCGGCGCGAGTTACGCACGCTGGACGGCGCGGTACACGGCGAGTTCGAGTTCCGGGGCGTCAGTGTGAGCCCTGCGGACGTGCTCGGCGAGATCGGCAAAGGACTACCGCGTGCCCTGGAGAAC
>JBBRGK010000186.1:0-6355 GCA_038240805.1 Dehalococcoidia bacterium
ACGCGGCGGGTTGCATCCGAGCACCATGCTTTGGCCATGTGCACGTTCAGCGCCGCATCGGGCTCACCTTCAGCCACAGACCAGGCAGCACGGTACATGATGAACCGGGCGCCGTCGACGTCCGTCACCATGTCGGCGCACTTGTGCTGGATCGCCTGGAAGGAGCCGATCGGGCGGCCAAACTGCACGCGCTCCTTGGCGTAGTTGACGCTGATCTCAAAGTCCATCTGCGCGAGGCCGACCAGGTAGGCGCACTCCATGACCGTCGCCTTCAACGTCACTTTCTGGAGCACGTCCCAGCCCTTGCCTTCGCCGCCGAGCATGTTCGCGGCCGGAACTTTGACGTTGTTGAACTTGACCTCGCACTGCTTGTCGGCAGCGATCGTCTTCAACAGCTCGGTGGAAATGCCCTGGCTCTTCGCATCGACGACAAACAGGGCGATACCCTGGTCGCCCTCGCCCGTGCGGGCCGCCACAACCATCAGGTCGGCGACGTTCGCATCGGGGATGAACAGCTTGGTGCCGTTCAGGGTGTAGCCGTCGGCGCCCTTCTCGGCCTTGAGTTGAATGCCTTCTGCGTCCCAGCGCGCCGATGGCTCCGTGATTGCCAGCGTGGCGATTGCCTCACCGGAGGCGATGCGCGGCAAGTATTCCTTCTTCTGCTCGGGGCTACCGCCCTCGAGAAGCGCGATCGTGGCCTGCTGGGTCGAAATGAACGGCCCAGGAACGAGCGCCCGGCCGAACTCCTCCAGCAGCACGACCAGGTCGAGGAAACCAAAGCCGGAGCCGCCCTGCTCCTCAGGGATCAGCAAACCCTGCCAGCCCTGCGCGGCCATCTTGCTCCAGACCTCGGGGCTATAGCCCCGCTCGTCCTCTTCCATGTCGCGCACGTACTTCTCGGGCACTTCCTTTTCGAGGAAGTCGCGCGAGACATTCTTGAGCATCTCTTGTTCTTCGGAAAGTCCCAGATCCATTGCGTATCCTTTCGCTCGCACTGCGGGTTCATGCCGTCCCCGGCAGGATTCACGGTCATGTTCCAAACGGGAGCCGAAGCCGATGGTACAACGCCGAAACAGCTACACGCTAGCCCTGAGCACCGGACCGCCCGATAACCAGTCTACAGCGAGGTGAGGCGGAACAAGAACGACGGTGAAAAACAGAGAGGCCGGGACTAAATCGTCCCGGCCCCATACGGTTCGGCGGGTTGCCTAATAATCCATCGGCGGCGGTGCCTGCGGCGCCGGTGCCTCGGGCAGGTCGGTGATCAGCGACTCGGTAGTGAGCACCAGGCTCGCAATCGAAGCTGCATTTTCCAGCGCCGAGCGTGTGACCTTGGCCGGGTCGATGATGCCCTTCTCGAACATGTCGCCATATTCGTCAAGCAGTGCATCGTAGCCGTAGGCGCCTGTACCGTTCTTACGCACGTTGGCAACAACGACGTTGCCCTCTTTGCCGGCGTTGACGGCGATCATTCGCAGTGGCTCATCGAGCGCCTTGCGCAGCATCTGGGCGCCCGTACGCTCGTCGCCTTTGAGGCCTGCCTCGGCGGCATCGAGCGCCTGTTGGGCACGGACGTAGGCGACGCCGCCGCCCGCTACGATTCCCTCTTCGACGGCCGCGCGAGTCGCCGAGAGGGCATCCTCGACACGGGCCTTCTTCTCTTTGAGCTCGACCTCGGTGGCAGCGCCCACCTTGATCACGGCCACGCCGCCGGCGAGCTTCGCCAGCCGCTCCTGCAGTTTCTCCCGGTCGAAGTCTGACGCGGTGTCGTCGACCTGGCCTTTGATCTGCTTGATGCGGTCCTGGATCGCCTCGTCGGAGCCGAAGCCCTCAATGATCGTCGTGTCGTCTTTACTGGAAACAACGCGGCGGGCACGACCGAAGTCCTCGACGCCGACCTGGTCCAGCTTGCGGCCGATCTCCTCGGTGATGAACGTCCCACCGGTGAGAATCGCGATATCTTCGAGCATCGCTTTGCGGCGGTCCCCGAAACCAGGCGCCTTCACCAACAGGACATTGATCGTGCCGCGCAGTTTGTTCACCACCATCGTGGCGAGCGCTTCGCCGTCGCAGTCGTCTGCGACGATGACGATGTTCTTGCTGACCTGCAGAATTTTCTCCAGTGGCTGCAAAATGTCGGCCACCGCTGAGAGCTTCTTATCCGTGATCAGGATGTAGGGATCCTCGATCACCGCTTCCATGCGCTGCGTATCGGTGACGAAGTAGGGCGAGATGTAGCCGCGATCGAGCTGCAGACCCTCGACGTACTCAGTCTCGTACTTGAGTCCGCGTGACTCTTCGACGGTGATAACGCCGTCCTTGCCGACCTTCTCCATGACCTCGGCGATCATGTCGCCGATCTCCGGGTCCGAAGCAGAGATCGATGCCACCTGGGCGATCTGCTCTTTGCCGTTGACTGGCCGGGACTGGTCACGGATTGCGGCAACCACGGCGCGCACGCCGATGTCGATGCCGTGGCGCAGAATCATCGGATTTGCGCCGGCCGCCACGTTGCGCATGCCCTCACGGACGATCGCCTGTGCAAGCACGGTTGCCGTGGTAGTGCCGTCGCCAGCGACGTCGTTCGTCTTGGTGGCGACTTCCTTGGCGAGCTGAGCCCCCATATTCTCGAAGGGGTTTGGGTGATCGATCTCTTTGGCGATCGTGACGCCGTCGTTGGTGATCGTCGGCGCACCGTACTTTTTATCAAGCACCACGTTGCGGCCCTTCGGCCCCAGCGTAATCTTGACCGCGTCGGCAAGGGCATCGACGCCGTTCTTCAACGCTCGACGAGCGTCTTCCTCAAATAACAGTTGTTTGGCCATGCCTGGTTCCTTTCGGCGATCATGTGCAAAAAAGCGGAATTCCCGCCGTCAGGAAATCTCGATCTTGGCGAGAATGTCCTTCTCGTTCAGAACGAGGTACTCGGTCTGGTCGAGCTTGATATCGTTGCCGGAATACTTGGCGTACAGCACGCGGTCGCCGACTTTTACGTCGAGCGCAACGCGCTTGCCGTTATCATCGATTCGGCCAGGGCCGACAGCGATAATCTCCCCCTGCTGCGGCTTCTCTTTCGCGGTATCCGGAATCACGAGGCCGCTGGCAAGCGTCTCTTCAGCCTGGATGTTCTTGACCACGACCCGATCGGCCAGGGGAATGATCTTGGATGGCATGTGTGTGACCTCCGCCTCGTTGTTATTGCTGTCCTGTAATACGAACACATGTTAGCACTCACACTATGAGAGTGCTAACACTGGCATCGTACGAAACTGCGTCGGGAGGATCAAGACCCCGGCGCCACGAAATACCGTCAGCGTCTCACCACCTGCTGCGCCGCGCCGCCTGACGGTATCGACTGCAGGCGCAAGCAGTCCTTTGCAAGCTACACGGTACCGTGTAAAATCGACACATGAGTGAATCAACGTCGGGATATCGGGCGGGTCGGGACGCTTCGGGCTGGGACGCGGGCAGTCTGCTCGCCTTGCGCCGGGACCTCGGCCTGACGCAGCAACAGCTGGCCGGAGAGCTTGGCGTGCGCCAGCAGACGGTCAGTGAATGGGAAACCGGCGCCTACAGGCCGCGCGGCGCTTCGGCGCGGCTGCTCGGGATCGTCGCCGAGCGGGCCGGGTTTGAGTACCGGGCCGGGGTGCAGCGCGAAGACGAGGCGCGCTCCCGACCGCCGGCCGAGGCAAGCGGCACCGAATGACGGCTATGACGGCGGTTTGCGAGGCGCCGCAGCAATACCGGCGGCTGCCCGGCATGCGGGAGAGCGAGCTTTCGCGCCTGTGGGAAGCGCAACGGCTGCCCGCGGAGGCGCTGGTCACGGACAGCGGCGAAGAGGTCCATCTCGTGTATCGGGGCCGGCGCGGAGCGGGACCGGGGCCGGACTTTCGTGACGCCGTGATCGGCACGCCCGGGGCATCGCTGCTCAAAGGCGATATCGAGCTGCACGTCCGCTCATCGGACTTCCGCCGGCACGGGCATCATCTCGACCGCGCCTATCTGCGGCTGGCTCTGCACGTCGTGTTCGAGCACGACGGCGGTCCCACCTCGCTGCTCGACGGCCGGATCGTGCCGACGATCGCCCTCGGGCAATGGGTCGAGCGCAGGGCGGGCGCCTTGCGGGTGCTGCTCGCCGATCCGGCGGAATACCGCGAGCCCTGTCACACAGCCGTGGAGCGCATGGGCGCCGACAGCGTGACGGCGATTCTAGAAGCAACCGGCGTGAAGCGGTTGCGCGACCGCGCGGCACTGCTGCGAGAGTCCATCGAACGGGACGGAGCGCAGCAGGCGCTCTACACGGCCGTCGCCCGAGCGCTCGGACTGACCCGCAACTGCGAACCGATGGCGGCGCTTGCAGCAGCCTTGCCGCTTTCCGACCTGCTGGTGCTCATCGAAGGCGTCGCTGAACCTACGACGATCGTGGAGGCGATGCTCCTCGGCACAGCGGGACTGCTGGACGGCCAGTTCAGCATGTGGCCGGGCGAAGAAGCGTCCGCGCGGCAACGACTGCTGGCGACCTGGCAGCGGCATCACGGCACAGCGCTTCAACTGGATTGGGCGGGCGGGCTGCAGCGCCCCGGTTGCACCCCGGCAGACAGGCTTTGCGGCCTGGCCGTGCTGGTCTGCCGCGCCGGGCCGCCGTTCGATGCAACGCTGGCGGAGTGGCGTACGCTCCTCGCGGGCGGGCCGCGTTCATTACTGGCTTGCCTTCAGGCACCACGCACGATCGGCCACGACCGAGCACTCGAGATCGCCGTCAACGCGGTCCTGCCCTGGCTGCTGGCGATCAGCAGTGACGATCCCGTTTTCGAGCAAACTGTGCTGGACGTGTACCGGCGCATGCCGGGTCCGCAGACGTACGGCCGCACCCGCCTGCTGGCAAGCGCATTGAAAGACGAAGAGGGGGCATCACTGGTGCGGGGAGCAGCCGGAGTGCAGGGCGCCCTGCAAATGACCCGCGACTGGTGCACGCAAGGCGGCTGTGGACACTGTCCGCTATCGCCGTAGAAGGAACGTGCCTGCTTCGGGCATCGCGGGACGAGCGCCGACGGCCAAAGGATCGTGCTTACGTACGAATCCGGGGGATCGCTTCAGCTCGGGGACGCTGCCAACTCTTGTTCGGTGATATCGAGCTGGGCGAGCCAGCCGTGGTACTTGGCGATCTTGCTTTCGTATTCCTCGCGCATCTGCTGCAGTTGCTCGACTTTCTGGCGGATCAGTGCGTACTGCGTTTCCGTGACGGCGAGGGCACGAGCGAGCTTTTCGCGACGCTCGGTGATATCGGCGTCGCGCCGGTATTCGGCCCTGATCTGGCTCTTGATCTCCTCAGCCTCTACCATCTCTTTGATTTCTGCCAGTGAAAATCCGAGCAATTTCTGTAACTGCCGGATCTGCTCGACCCGGCTGACATCCTCTTCGGAATAGAGCCGGAAGCCGCCCTCCATGCGCGATGGTGGCCGGAGCAACCCCTTTTCTTCGTAGAACCGTAGCGTCCGCTGTGTGACGCTCGTGCGCTCCGCGACCTCGCCAATCTGCAGATAGGCGCCTTCTTTGACCACCGTCACGCGCTCCATTCCTTGAAGAGAACATAGAAAAGAACCGACTGACGAGAGCCACAGAGGGATCCCGCCGTGTCAGCGACCGCACGGGCTCGCCGACAGGCCGATACTAGCGCTCCTTAACGCGCACGTCAAGGTAAATGATCGACCGGGATCGGCCGGTCCACTCAGGAGCGTCCAGAGCAATGCGCTACTCTTCGCCATCATCGTCGTCGTCGGGCTCGGCCACTCTGGAAGCCACCTCAACCATCGCGGGCGATGTGGAGACGACGCCCTCTTCACGGCGATCTCGACGTGGACGCGGGCGCAGCCCGTCGATCCGCTCGCGCAGCGCCTTGAGCCGCGCCGGCCCGTGGCTGGCGGTGAGGTCAACCACCACCCCGATCACGCCCGCCTCACGCAACGCTTCCAGCTCGCCCGTGCTCGGCTCGTGCTCGATGAACAGGAAGAGCGGCTTGCGCGAAAAGCCCGACAGCCGCTGCAGCTCAAGCTGGCGGCGGACGGTGAGCGTTCCCTCCCAGCGCACGACAAGCGCATCGAGCGGCATCCATTGCAGCGCCTGCAGGAGGCTGTCCTGCAAATCTGGCTGCACTGTCATGACCAGACCGGCTTCCTCCTCAAGTAGAACTGAAGCGGGTGAATCATCACCGCCAAAGACTATGAAGTCAAAGCCCTGCTCTCGGGCGGCCGCAGCATCGCCCGTGCCGTCCTGAAGCCAGAGTCCGCGCAGCTGTCCGTCCTTGCCGGCAGCGGGCACTTTGGCGGCGCCCTGTATGAGCAACACGTCGGCAGCC
>JBBRGK010000187.1:0-6304 GCA_038240805.1 Dehalococcoidia bacterium
ACAAGTATCATGTATTTCCGGAGATTGTAGCCGACGCCTGTTACCGCCTGGCTGGAACCGCAGCGCTTTCAAAGATCTCAGGCGTGAATCGCAGCGTTTGGCTCGCGATCTCGTAAGGACTTCGATCAAGACCGAGTAAGCCGGCGCTCCGGTCGCGAACCCGGGCGCTCAGGCTGGCGAGTTGCTCCAATTCGGCCTGATCGAGCCCGGAGAACACTTCACGGCAGGCCCTCCATGCCGCAGGAAACACCTGGTCAAACATCTCATCGCCGGTCGACGTGAGCTCCACGTGGATTACCCGGCGATCGCGGTGGTCGGGAACGCGTCGAACCAACTGCCGAGCTTCGAGCCGATCGACGAGACTGGTTACGCTCTGCGCCTCCTGTACCAGGAAGCGCGCCAGTTTCGACAGCGGCAAGGGCTTGTCAGCCCCTTTCAAAACCAGCAAAACAGAGGCCTGCGCCTGCGAAATCCCGAGCCGGGACACGATCTGGTCGAGGTACTTATAGGTGAGCAGATAGGACTGATGTAACAACGTCCAGGCAGCGAACAAATCCGGGCCGTTGAGTTCCCTGTTTTCCATAATTCTCCCAGTCGTGGACGCAAAATGCTTCAAAGATTAGGTTGCGAATCCCTCTTATACTGTAGCACCCTTACCGGGACAGTAAAGTCACGGACTAAAAACATCCGTCTTGAGGAGTGCACTTCCTATGTTAGGATAGCCGCAAGCAGTGGACAGCCAAACACACCCAAATGGGTCATTTCGGGATGCAAATTCAGGTTCGTCTTTTCGCCGCGCTCGCCGAAACTGCAGGAACGCGGGCGTTTCCGCTCGACGTTCCAGCCGGCTCAGATGCCGGAGCCGTAAGGGAGGCCGTACAGGCCCACTTTCCTCAATTACGTGGTTTGTGCGGGCGTGCCGGGATCGCCGTCAACGCCGAGTACACGGGAGCTGATCACGTAGTTAAGGAAGGCGACGAAATAGCCCTGATCCCACCCGTGAGCGGCGGCTGATGCAAAGCGGCGCAGTTCTGATCCAACTCACGGATGAGGCGCTCGATCCCGCACCGCTGGTTGAGTCCGTGCGAACGGATGCGAGCGGCGCGGTAGCGCTGTTCTACGGTGTGGTGCGCGACCACAATGAAGGCCGCAAGGTTCTGTACCTCGAGTACGACGCCTATCGAGAACTGGCTGAACGCCAGATGCGGCTCGTCGCGGATGAGATCGTGGCGGCACACGACATCGAGCGAGTGGCGATTGCGCATCGTTTCGGGCGGCTTGAAATCGGTGAGACGAGCCTTCTTGTCGCCGTGTCTTCGGCCCACCGTGCTGCTGCGTTCGACGCCTGTCACGCTGCCGTCGATCGGATCAAGCAGACGGTGCCGATCTGGAAGAAGGAGTTCTGGGCAGAAGGCGGCGTCTGGCTCGATGGGACTCCCGTCGATAGCGCAGGTGAGTCGCCTGCCTGATCCATGTGTCCCTATTTCGCAACTGATCAGCCCGCTGGTACACCAAAGTGGAGCCAGGGGAGCGCCCGGTGCCTCGCATCTGAGCTGTCGTATCCGGTCACGGCCCAGCATCAGGTAGTCTTCTGTCTTGTCGCCCGCTACATCGAGTGCAGCCGCTACCGTCCTGCCGCTGGCGTGACTGTTGTCTCCGGACACGGCAGGCGGCACGGTCTGCTTTCCGGACTCGCGGTCCTGGCCTCGGTTGCTGTGGGGACGGCGCTATCGTTCGCAGTCATCGGCAATCCTCTGGCCGTCGAGCCCGACGCGTCGAGCTCTTCAACGATGCTCGCGGGTACTGCTACAAGCAGTACCTCGGCCGCTGGCGAGGCAGCGCCATCTCCGGCTCTCGAAATTCCGAAAATACCAACCTCCGCACCATCAACGCCGTCGCCGACTCCACAGGTGGTTACCGTCACAGCGACCCCCGCGGCAACACCGATAGGGACGGCCTATACAGTTCAACCAGGTGACACTCTTGCGGCGCTGGCCGTTCGCTTTCACGTTTCAATCGCCGCACTAGTGGCCGCCAACAATCTCGCCAGCACCGACCGCCTCCTGGTCGGCCAGGTGCTGCGGATTCCGCCGGCTGAGTCAGCCTCTCCACCAGCGCGGTAGGAAACTCAACAGGCACCGTACGTCAAGATTCGGCGCTCAAGGATAGAAGGTTACTACGCCCGCGCGATGGGAGCCGCATCGCTCATTGCATGGCCTGATTGGTTCGAAGCTACGGCGTCGGTGTGGGCGTGCGCCGAGCGGCTGGCGTTCCACCGCGTTGACCGCCTGCGCCCCCCTGGCCGCCGGCGGAGGCGGTGCCCTGGGCCTGGGGATTCAAGCCCGGCGGAGTGATCGTCACCGAGTTCGCCGTGATTACCCCATTCTGGTCGGGCGGCGCTCCGATCACCGTGACCGTTGCTCCCGTTTTCAGGTCGTCGCGAGTCGCGACGGTCGTGGTGAGGAGTCTCGTATCGGCAGTCAGATTGACCGTCGTCAGAGTGCCCTGCTGGGTTCGCACCGTGAGCGTATTGCCGGAGAGACTGTCAATCGCACCTGCGGTGCCGCCGATGTTGCCGCGCTGACCCTGAGTCCCGGCGGTGCCGGGCGATCCCCCACCAACGACAGCTTGTGTCACCGGATTGGCTGATCCCGCAGCGGGTGCGGATGTTGACGCAGCCTTCGACTGTGGGGCGCTGTTGCGGCCGTAGACAACGCCGCCGCCAAAGGCGACACCGCCACCGACGCCGATGATAAGAAAGATGACGACCAGCAGCGGAAAGCCTGCTCTCAAAGCGGGTTACTCCTCTTTGCTCAAATTGATCCAGCGCCCTGACCATTCGCCGCTACCACCGGGATGCCGGAGCCGGCAATTCCGTTCGTAAGCTGCGCCGGGTCTATCACTGATTCGGTGGTCCCGAGATGTTCGTGGAGCTGCCGGCTTTCTTCGCTTCGCTTCGGGCTCGGGCCATCGCGCACGATCTCGCCGTCGCGGATGGTGATCGTGCGGTGGGTATATGCCGCCACGTCGGGTTCATGCGTAACAAAGACGACGGTGATACCCCTGTCCTCGTTCAGGCGTTGAAAAAGGGCCATGATCTCTTCGCTGGATCGTGTGTCGAGAGCGCCGGTGGGTTCGTCGGCGAGGATCAGCGTGGGCTCGCCCACAAGCGCCCTGGCGATAGCGACTCGCTGCTGCTGTCCACCCGAGAGCTCTCGCGGCTTGTGATGCCCCCGGTCTCCGAGACCAACCGCTTCGAGCGCGGCCATCGCCATTGGACGGCGGTCTCGAACGCCTGCGTACATCAGCGGCAGCTCCACCTGCTTGATCGCTTCGACTCGGGGCAGCAGGTTGAATGACTGGAACACGAAGCCGATCTTGTGATTACGAATCGCAGCCAGCTGATCGTCGCTCATCGGGCTAACCTCGATCCCATCAAGCTCATACGAGCCGGACGTGGGCGTGTCCAGGCAGCCGACAATGTTCATGAGCGTGGACTTGCCCGACCCGGATGGCCCCATGATCGCGACGAACTCACCGTCATTTATTACGAGCGAGACGCCACGGAGCGCATCAACGATCACTTCGCCCATGATGTACCGCTTGGCGACATCGGTCAGCTTGATCATGTGTAGAGCGTTCCTATTGGCAGGCAGGTCATCGGCCAGAGTAGCCGCCTGAACAATCGTAGTCTACAAAATGGTTACAGATGTTAACCGGACTTCACGGAGCCGGACGTTCGTATCCTGGCCGAAAGAACCCAAACTTGCGTTGACGGCGTGAAACCGGCGTGCTAGCCTTCGCCTTACAAACAAATATAAATGGCATTGATCGGGACTAGTACGCCGCCAGCGAGGCACAGAGAGCCGGGTACGGTGTGAGCCGGCGCCAGCGCAGCGGTTCTGCAAGCAGAGCAGGTTCCACCCAGGTGGAAGAAATGGACCCAGGAGCCTCGGCCCGAAACCCGTCCATAATGGGGAGTAGGCGCCGCCGGAGTGGGCACCGTTAGCAGAGCCCAGGGTATCTCCGCCGTGCGGACGTACCCGAAAATGAGATGCCGCGCGTAAGCGCGTGCAAGCAGGGTGGCACCGCGAGATCCCCTCGCCCCTACAAAGTTTGGGCAGGGGTTTTTTGTTGTCCGCGAAACGTGCAGTCAAGCGCCGCGGCGGGCAAGCTCGAAGAGGTCACCATGTATTTCCCATCGCTTCAGGATGTCAAGGATCTCGCAGCCGCTGGCGCTGGCAACGTCGTACCGATCTACCGCGAGGTGGTGGCAGACCTCGATACGCCTGTCTCCGCGTTTCTCAAGGTTAAGCGCGGCAGCCACTCTTTCCTGCTGGAGAGCGTGGAAGGCGGCGAGCGCATCTCCCGCTATTCGTTTATTGGCACCGAGCCCTATCGGATCGCACGGACTGGTCCCGCTGAGGCTTTGGAAACCGACCCGCTGCGACTCATCGAGGAGGAGATCTCCCGCTACGATGTGGTCGCTGTCGGCGATCTGCCTCCGTTCCATGGCGGAGCGGTAGGCTACCTGTCGTACGAAGTTGCGCGCTACTTCGAGCGACTGCCCGCGCCGGATGCTGACCCGCTGGGTGTGCCCGAGTCAGTGATGATGTTCACTGACTCAGTGCTGGTCTTCGACCACCTGCGGCATCGGATCAAGGTTGTCAGCCATGTCCGGCTCGACGGGGATGTGGAGGCCGCCTACAGGCTGGCGATGTTCAAAATCGACGAGCTCACCCGGCGACTCAAAGAGCCGTTGCGGTACAGCCCGAATCCCGCAGTGTTTCATAGCGGCAACGGCCGCGTGGAGTCGAATACCGGCAAGGAAGGTTTCCTCGATAACGTGCTGGCGACGAAGGATTACGTCGTGGCCGGAGATGTGATACAGGCGGTGCTTTCGCAGCGGTTATCGCGCCGAACCGACGCACCTGCTTTCGAGATATATCGGGCCTTACGGCAGGTGAATCCTTCGCCGTACATGTATTACCTCGAACTGGGCGACTTCGAAATCGTCGGTGCATCGCCGGAGATGCTGGTTAGGGTCGAGAACGGGCTCGTCGAGACCCACCCGATCGCCGGCACCAGGCCGCGAGGGCGCGACCTCGACGAAGACGCACGGCTCGCGGAGGAACTGGGCAAGGACGAGAAAGAGCTGGCGGAGCACACGATGTTGCTCGACCTCGGCCGAAACGACGTCGGTCGCGTCGCCCAACCGGGAACCGTGCGTGTGCCACAGACGTTTGAGATCGAACGCTATTCGCATGTCATGCACCTCGTCTCGCACGTTACTGGCAGGCTGCGCGATGATCTCACGCCTTTCGACGCGCTGCGTGCCTGTTTCCCGGCCGGCACCGTGTCGGGAGCTCCGAAAATCCGCGCGATGGAGATCATCGCAGAGTTGGAACCCGACCGGCGCGGGCCGTACGCGGGAGCGGTTGGCTGTTTCAGCTATAGCGGCTATCTCGATACCTGCATCACCATTCGAACGCTCGTAATGAAAGACGGGGTCGCCTACATGCAGGCCGGCGGTGGCATCGTCTACGACAGCGACCCGGAATCGGAGCACCAGGAGAGCCTGAACAAGGCACGGGCACTGGTTCGAGCTATCGATCTGGCGGAGCAGTCGTTAGAATCCCAGCCCGCCGGAAGTCTGGGCTACTGATGGCGTCGATCTACACGACCGCCATCATCACCAACAGCGCAACGGTTCTGGTCGAAGTTAGCGGCGCGGAATCCGGCGGATACGTCTACGCGTTGCCGCGTTTCCTCTTTAGCGACGACGAAAATTCAATCGAGGAGTCGTTGTCACGGCAGCTCCTGGGATCGCTCGGCATTGAAGTGCGCGAGCAGGAGTTTATCGAGACAGTCTATGAGCGCGTGCCAGGAACGGACAGCACGACACTAAACAATCTGCAGTTTGTGTCGGCCTGGGAAGGAGAGCCCGCTGAACGGACAGCCAGCGGCGGCGCGGTGATATGGGTGCCTTTTAATGCTCTCGGTACGCTGAATCTTTCAGCCGGCCTGCTTGCTTCGACACAGGCAGCACTCGGAATCGCGGTCGAAGGCCCTTCGCACAGCGGCGTTGCTGTAGAACAGGGCAAGATACTTGTGATCACTGGTCCGGCAGGGGCGGGCAAATCCACGATCGCGAGACGGCTCTGCGAGGCACTTCCCCGTTCGGCGTTGATCTCGCTGGATCAACTCTGGCATTCGGTCATGTCGGGCGGACCGTTGCCGAGTTGGTCGGGTGGTGATCCATCTGCGAGCGAGGCATTGGAACTACTAACGCTTCGGCAGGCTG
>JBBRGK010000188.1:0-6274 GCA_038240805.1 Dehalococcoidia bacterium
TCGCGCGATCGTGCTGGCAGGAGCGGGGCGCGCGTTCTGCGCCGGCGATGAGCTTGGGCGAGATCGCACCCCGGACGAGGAGCTATCCCAGCTCCGCAACGGCCCGATCAAGCACTACGTCTCCGGCCCCGGCCGCTGGACTAGCACCGTGGCACTGATGCGCAGCTTGCCGCAGCCGATCATCGCCCGTGTCCAGGGCTACGCCTATGGCGCCGGCTTCAACCTCGCGCTCGCCTCCGACTTCCGGGTGATGGCCAGCGACGCACGCATGGCGACGCCGTTCCTCAAGCGCGGCATGGCCACCGGCAGCAACCTCCTGCAGCAGTACATCGGCATCGGCACCGCCATCGAGATGACTCTGCTCGCTGAGCCGTTGGACGCAGCGGAGGCGCTGCGGCTGGGCCTGGTCAACAGGGTCGTGGAGCCGTCCGCGCTGGACGCTGCGGTCGATGAGCTGGCGCTGCGCCTGGCCTCCGGTCCGACCGCCGCCATGGGCCTGACCAAGCATGCCGTCTACACCGGCTGGGAGCAGGACCTTGCCGGCGCCTACTGGCAACAGGGCTCGGCCATGGTTCAGGGGCGTGAGCTGGCGGACCTCGAAGAGGGGATCGCCGCCTTCAGAGAGAAGCGCCCGCCCCGGTTCACCGGCCGCTGAACGGCGAGGAATTCTCCCTACGCGCCAATGCGCTGGCGCGTCTCGGCTATGCGCTCCGGAGTATGCACCGGCACAACACTGATCGGAAGGCCCTCGTCCAATTGCATCTCCAGCAATCGCTCGAGGACGGTATCCATCACCACATCCGGATCCTCAATATCGACCGTTGCCACGATATAGGTCTGCCCGGGGTCGTCGCTGCCACGACGAACGCGAAACGTCGCTGTGGGGAATCGGCGGGCGATACATTCCTTCAGTTCCGTCACCGCATCGTCAATGGGTACTGATAGGGAAACAGGTACTTTTCGTTGCTTCACCGCCTGCCTTCTCCTTGCGTCTCATTCGCCTCAACAAAGCTGCGCGTGCGGCGTAAGGCCCGTTCGGCCTGCGTGCCTGTTACCCAGTGCGGTTCATAATCCGCGCTCTCCCGTAGCGACTCGTTTGTTGGAAGGACAGACCGTAGCTCACCGGGGTATAGCTTACGCCGCTGAATGAGCTGACCGGCAAACTCCGCTTGCAGCGCCTGATGCGACCATTCACCTGTTCGGCTGGGCGGGAATATACCTGCCTGCCGCAATGCATAGACCGCAGCCTGGAACGACGCGAAGTAGCACCGGTTGGCACAGTTATTGTAGCGGCGGTTGCTGTGCTCGCTGGCAGCCCCAGCAAGACTCTCTAAAGCTTTGTCCAAGTATACGGAAGTAAGTTCTGCCATGCCGGCACTGTACTACGGAAAAAGCGCAAAACCTACGCTTGCCGCGTATACCCCCGCTCGATCGCCAGCAGGTCCAGGTGGGCGGTCGCGAGGTCCTTTGCGGCGAGCACTTCATGCGGGACCGGATCGAGGCGGGCCAGCGACTTGATGTAAGAGCCGCACGTGTCGCACGTATCGATGCAGAGAGTGTCCGGCTGCGGCCGGTGGGCGGTAACAGCGGTGATGGGGCAGCCACGTCCACGTCGGTGACACTTGCTATGAGGCACTTCGCGGGCTTGCCCGCCGGCGGTCACGGGCATAGGCTCTGCATCAGATATTGCCCCGAATCTGTCGCGATTTAAATGAAGAAGCCCCGGAGGTAGCAGATGTGTATCTCGGATGCCCTGCTTTCGCTTGCGAACACGCGGCTCTCACGCCGGGGGTTGCTTGGCGCTGGTAGCGCTGGGCTGGCAGCCACTGCGCTGGCAGGCACGCCCGCCTTCGCACAACCCTCACGGTTCGCGCCGGGGCTCGTTGGTGGTGCGACCTCTATCTCCCAGACAGGCGGACCCGGGCTCAGCGGCGTCAACCTGCAGGCCTTCGGAACCAACGCCTGGAAAATGACGTTCGGGGAGAAGACGATCTGGATAGACCCCTGGCTGACCCGCTACGACAGCGGTGCGTTTTCGGGCAGGTTCAGTGGCGCTACGCCGATCTCCGTGAATGCCGCAGTTCTGGATACCTACGTCACCAAAGCCGACATTATTCTGCTCGGTCACGGTCACTTCGATCACATCGCCGATGTCCCGTATCTGGCAAAGAAAACCGGGGCGATGGTCATCGGCTCAGAGACGCACCACAACATGCTCCGCGCCTTCGGTGTTGCGGACAAGCAACTGGTGACCGTCAGTGGTGGCGAAAACATGCAGTTTGACGGGTTCAGCATCGAGGTGTTTCGCGCTCTGCACGGCCTGGATGCGAACAAGCAGTTCGTTTACCCGCACAGCCTGATAACTGTCCCACCGACGCCAACCCGCACCGATCAGCTTTACGAAGGTGGCACCTTCATTTACCAGATCACCATCGGCGATCGGTTCTCCGTGTTGCTGATGAGCACCGGCAATTTTGTCGAGCGCGATTTAACCGGTCTGCGGCCCGACGTTGCCATTCTCGGCGCCACCAGCACCTACACGCAGACGCACCGCTACAACGAACGGCTGCTCGGAGTGCTCAACTATCCCGGCGTGGTCATGCCGACCCATTGGGACAACTGGGAGAAGCCGCTTACCGAACCTGCTGTCGGCAACGTCGATCCGTGGGTCGCCGAGGTTAAGCAGCTTTCACCGAATAGCCAGGTGGTTGTCGTTGACCACCTGCAGTCGTTCGCCCCATAGCTCGGACGGCGATCCGCGATCACCGTTCTCGAGGGGCGATGTGTCATGTCACGCGGCACGGCTCGAGTACGCGGCTGCCGGGATGTGGCGGCTTGGTCTGAACACCACGATGCAATCGCCTGTGGACGGCAAACGCGCGGATGCGCATGTCCTTGAGGGCATGAAACCTGGTTGATGCGTGCTGGAACGCGTAACCGGGCGCGCTGCGGTTGGCTGCCGACCCTGGTCGTCACGGAGGTTGCGCGCCCGCCGGATTCTGGTCACAGTTATCTCGAACCGTTACAGCCGTAACGGCGCTTGCATTCGAAGGTCGAATGGCGAAGGACGAACAGTACGTGTTTACGAACCTGCGCGTGATCGAGTTCAGTCAGTACGTGGCTGGTCCCATCGCCGGAATGTTGCTCGGCGACCTCGGCGCGGATGTGATCAAGGTCGAACGACCCGGCGGTGAGCCGGCTCGGGAGTTCCCTGCCTATCAGACATGGAACCGGAACAAGCGGGTCATTGAGCTTGATCTGCGGTCGAGTGCGGGCGTTGCCCGGGCGCGAGAACTCGCCGCAGACGCGGACGTGCTCATCGATGGCCTGCGGCCGGGCGTTCTCGAGCGTGCCGGGCTGGGCGCCCGTACCTTTCAGCGCGAAAATCCCGGGCTGATCTACTGCACACTGCCGGGCTTCGCTGCGGAGGTTCAGCCGGAAAACACCGCTGCGTGGGAGCCGATCATCAGCGCTGCTGCTGGGCTCTTTCGGCCGGCCTCGACGACTGGAAAGGCGGTCTTCACGCCGTTGCCGTTCGCCAGCGTCCACGCCGGCGTGCTCGCTGCCGACAGTATCGCCGCTGCGCTCTACTTCCGCGACCGAACGGGAGAGGGCCAACAGATCGAGGTGCCGGTTCACAGCGCCCTCTTCCTGGCGGCCGGGTTCGCTGTGCAGCGGTTGCAGGGAGCGGAGCAGACGCTGGGACGCGGTCCGATGCCGATGGTGACAACCTACCGCTGCGCCGACGATCGCTGGGTCCAGTTCCACGCCGGTCTGCCGCACTTCATCGAAGGCTTCATCGCCTCAGACGGGTTGCAAGCCTGGCAGGAAGAGGGCCTCTTCGACCGGGAGCGCTGGCAAACGAACCCTGAGCTGGTCATGACGCTGCAACGACGGCTGACCGATCTCTTTGGGCAGCGAACCGCGCTTGAGTGGGAGACGCGGCTCTCGGACGCCGGTCTCTGTTGCACGGTGTGCCGGACAGTCGAAGAGTGGCTGGATCATCCCCATCCTCGGCAGGCCGGCTTTGTCGTGGAGCTGCCCTCGCCACGCGGGCCAATGCTCCAGCCCGGGCGCATGATCCAGAACGAGCAAACAGCCCGGCGCCCGCTGCAGCCCCTGCGGCAGCTCGACGCGCTTGATGCGAACAAAGTTGCCTGGCAGGGCGAACGCCTTCCGGCCCCGCCGCCTAACGCTGTCGCAGCGGCTCCGCAACCGCGGCGGCCATTGGAGGGCATCCGCGTTCTCGATCTGTGCCTCATCCTGGCGGGTCCGACCTGCGGCCGCACCCTGGCGGAGCTTGGCGCCGACGTGATCAAGATCGACTCACCGCGGCCAACGATCATCGACGCTTTCTGGCTGGACACGAACCGTGGCAAGCGTTCGATAACCCTCGACCTGAAACAACCGGCGGGACGTGAAGCACTCTGGAAGCTGATCGAGTCCGCCGATGTCGTCGTGGAGAACTTCCGCAAGGGCGTTGCCGAACGATTAGGAATCGGCTACGAGCAGGTGTCCGCCAGGTTCCCGCGGATTATCTATGCCAGCATGAACTGTTATGGCTACGAGGGGCCGTTCGCCGATCGTCCTGGCTGGGAGCAGCTCGCCCAGGCAACGAGCGGCCTCCAGGTACGCTATGGCGGGCGAGATGCGCAGCCGCTGCTCGCCCCATATGCCGTCAACGACTACGCCACCGGGGTAGCGGCCGCACTCGGTGTGCTTGGCGCCCTGCACGAGCGTGCGCTCACCGGCAGGGGCCAGCGCACGACCGTGGCGCTCGCGGCGACAGCGGGGTTACTGCAGTCCATCTATATGTATGACTACCCTGGCTATGACCGGCATGAGATCGAGGGCCAGGACGCACTCGGATTCTCTGCGTTCTCGCGGCTGTACGAATGCTCGGATGACTGGATCTACCTCCACTGTCCGCCTTCGGCTCGTACCAGGCTGGCATCACTGCCGGGGTTCAGGGCCATTTTCGCCGGGCAGGTTTTGCAGGCGGAGCATGGCCCCGAGTCGAGCCTGGCGAGGGTGATCGAGACGCTGATCGCGTCGCAGCCGGCCGCGCACTGGCTATCGCTGTTCAACAGCGCGGGCGTGGCCGCTGTACGTGCCGTCACGTCAACGCAGCTGCGGGACGACCCTGCGGTTCATGCCGCCGGCCTCATCCGGACGACGCACAGCCCATCCCGCGGCGATATCGAACACGTTGGCATCCCGCATCGTTTCTCACGCACGCCAGCGGAGAACGGACCGGCCGCGCCGGAGCCTGGCGCCGATACGGCAGCAATCCTGCGTGAGCTTGGCTACAGTGATGATGCGATCCGGGCAATGGTCGAAGCGGACGGGGCCACCGTACCCGCCGGATCGTAAGTCATTCATACGCAATCGGTCGGTGCGGAACTCCGGGTTCATTAGAAGTAGGAGCAGAAGAGGGAGAGAGATGAGCACAGAACAGCACTTTTCATGGTTACGCGGAAAGCAGATCCGCCGTCGCCGGCTCCTGATCAAGGCGGCCACCGGCGGGACCGGCCTGCTGGGCCTGGTGGCGATCGGCTGCAGCAGCTCGAATAACAATACGAACAACAGCACGAACAACAACAAGGCTGCGGCGACCGTCGCAGGCGCGACCGGGGCAGCGACGAAGGCGGCAGCCACGAACGCGGCAGCCGTCAGTGCCACGCCACTGCGGGTCGGCGGCGGTACGCCATCGCTGTCGTCCGCCGGAGTGGCAACCCCACAGGCTGCGGTGGCCGGCACGGGCAAGCCCGGCGGCACGCTCAACGTCGCCGCCTTCGCCGACGTGCTGACGCTCGATCCGCATAGCAATACTGCGGACGATCTCGGGCTTCGCTCGTCCAGTCTCTTCGAGGGGCTGGTGACGCAGGACCAGCAGCTGAAGTATGTGCCGTCGCTTGCGGAAAGCTGGCAGGCGAGCCCGGACGCGGTGGAATGGACGTTCAAGCTGCGGCAGGGGCTCAAGTTCCACGATGGCACCCCCGTCGATGCCACCGCCGTCAAGGCGAACTTCGACCGCATCAACGATCCGAAAAACGCCCTGCTGATCAAGGCCAACGCCCTGACCTTCTATAAGGACTCCCAGGTTATCGATCCGCTGACGATCAAGTTCAATCACTGAGGACCTGGGGCGGATGTTGCAGGTCTCGGGAGAGACCGTTCGTCGGTGGGAGCAAGGGATCGTGGCGGTGCCGGTAAAGAAACAGGCCGAGATCACTCAGGCTGGAGACGCGCTCACCAGATTGCGCAGCTTCTT
>JBBRGK010000189.1:0-6263 GCA_038240805.1 Dehalococcoidia bacterium
CCAGGATTCCCCATGGACGGCGGCCGCGTGCTTCGCGCTCTGATCTGGGCGGTCACCGGCAGCTATCGCTGGGCAACGCGGATCGCCGGGTGGGGTGGCCGCCTTGTGGCGATGTTGCTGATCGGGCTAGGGCTGGCAAGCAGCCTTCGCCTGCCGCACACCCCACTCGACGCCGGGCCATACAACGGTATCTGGTTCCTGCTCATCGGCCTCTACCTGGACAGTGGCGCCCGCCAGTCACTTCGCATGTTGCGTATGCTCGACTACCTGCGCCGCTATCGTGCCGGCGACCTGATGCTCCGCGATGTGCCGGTTGTCGACGCGGACGCCCGTGTCGTTGACCTGCTGCCAGAGATGCTGTCGTCGCGCGATTGCGAGGTCGCGTTTGTGACCGAACGAGGGATGCCGGGCGAGAACGACCGAATGATCGGCATGCTCGGCCGCGGCCAGGCGATCATGCTCGCCCCGCACGAACGCGAGCGGCTGACCGCGCGGGATTTAATGCTGCCCGCCGAGTCTCTGGTGCCTGCCGCGCCCGACGATGACGCCGCCGGCATCCTGCAACGGCTCGAGCTTGAAGAACTGGCCGGTGTGCCGGTCGTCGCAGGCGGCGAAGTGCTCGGTCTGGTCGGCCGCCTCAACCTGCTGAACTTGCTGGAGCGCCGTGGCCGCGCCTAGCAGCCTGTATCTGCCGCCGCGGGCGATCATCGCCGTCTCTGCCGGAAAGCTGCTCGGACGGGCAAGCCGCCGCCTCGGCCGCGGCGGCGGCACAGCTCTGCCTGGCGTTGTGGCGGAACGCATCGATGCCCGGCTCGCCAGCCGCCTGGCCGCCCAGCTGGGTGGCGGCAGAGCACTGGTCACCGGCACGAACGGAAAGACGACCACGGCCCGTATGCTCGCGGGCATCGCCGAACAGGCCGGGCTCGCACCCGTCCACAACCGGAGCGGCTCCAACCTGATGCGCGGCATCGGCACGACGCTGCTCGAGGCTGCCGGATTCGATGGCCGCATCCGAGATGGCCGCCGGAGAGCGGCCGTGATCGAGGTGGATGAAGCCACCCTGCCCCACGCGGTCCGGTCGCTGCAGCCCGGTGTCGTCATCTTCACCAACCTGTTCCGCGATCAGCTGGACCGCTACGGCGAAGTGGACAGCATTCTCACCCTGTGGCACCGCAGCCTCTCGCTGCTGCCGCATGGCGCGACGGTCGTGTTGAACGCCGATGATCCGTCGGTCGCCAGCCTGGCCGAAGCATTTGACGGGCGGGTGGTTTATTACGGGATCGATGACCCCGGCATGGGCGCTTCGGGAGAAGAGCATGCGGCCGACGCCCGCTGGTGTCACAGCTGCGGCGCCGAGTACGTCTACAACCCGATCTACTTCGGCCATATCGGGCTCTGGCGCTGTCCCGGCTGCGGCCGTCACCGTCACGACCCGGATGTGCGGGTGACGAGTATCCGCCAGCAGGGCCGCGCCACGCAGCTCACAGTCACCGCGTCGGTGAACGGGCCGCCCGGAGCGGTGAACCTTGAGGTGCCCCTGGAAGGGCTCTACAACGCCTACAACGCCGTCGCGGCCCTCGCAGGCGCCATGGCGCTCGGTATCGGCGCAGAAGCCGCCACGGCGGCTCTACCGTCCTTCTCGGCCGCGTTCGGCAGGCAGGAGCGGGTGCAGGTCGATGGCCGGGATGTGCAGATGCTGCTGTGCAAGAATCCCGCAGGCATGAATCAGGCGCTCACGACCGTGCTTGCCAGCCCCGGGCCGCTGCACCTGCTGCTGGCGCTCAACGACGGCATCCAGGACGGACGCGATATCTCCTGGATCTGGGACGTGGACTTTGAGCGGCTCGCCGGGCGCACTGCCACTGTCGTAGTGACGGGAGTACGGGGGACCGACATGGCGCTGCGGTTGAAATATGCCGGACTCGAAACCGAGCTAGTGCTAGAACGCTCGCAGGAACAGGCGCTGGCGTTGGCGATCGAGCGCACCCCACGCGGCGAGCGGCTGTCGGTGCTGCCGACCTATACGGCGATGATGAGCTTGCGGGAGATGATCGCCCGCCGAGCGGGAAGCGCTGCCTTCTGGCAGCAGTAAGCCCTGCAATAATGACAAATTTCTATCACATGGGCTATAATGTGTCACAAAAGGGTTGTAACACCGTTCGAACCTCGTGATAGGGTACGCACGGCAGCAACGCCTGCATAGATCAACCAACGGAGTTTTACACTGCGTATGCAGTTTCGACTACGGCTTTCTCATCTCTACCCTAACCTGATGAACCTGTACGGCGACCGTGGCAATATCCTCAGCCTCCGTCGGCGCTGCGACCGTCGCAACATCGACCTCGTCGTGGATGATATCGGCCTCGGCGACGATTTCTGCCCTCAGCAGTACGACCTTTTGTTCGTTGGTGGCGGCCAGGACCGCGAACAGGGCCGGATCGCCAGCGACCTGATCCAAAAAGGCAGCGCGATTCGCGAGGCGGTCGAAGAAGACATGCCCGTGCTCGCGGTCTGCGGCGGCTATCAACTGTTTGGGACCAGCTACCAGCCCGGGGAAGGACGTGAGTTGCCCGGCCTTGGTATATTCGACATGCACACCGTCCACCCCGGCGAAAGCTCAGAACGCTGCATCGGCAACGTCGTCGCCGAGTGGGAGGGCCGCCAGATCGTCGGCTTCGAGAATCATGGGGGCCGCACCTACCTGCACGAGGGTGCCCGCCCGCTGGCGCATGTGCTCGCTGGCTTCGGCAATAATGGCACCGACGGCACCGAAGGCGCCCGTTACCGTAACGCGATGGGCACCTATCTGCACGGGTCGCTGTTGCCGAAGAACCCCGCGCTTGCGGATCACCTGATCTCGCTCGCCCTCGAGCGCAAATATCAGGAACCGATCCCGCTCGAACCGCTCGACGATGAGATCGAAGATCAGGCGCACGATGATGCGGTCTCGATCGCCATCCGCGATCACGTACGCTCGCGCCGTTCACGCCTCTCCGTCGGCCTCAGCCGCATCCTGCACCGCGTCTAACGGCGAAGCTCCCTACGCCGGAGCCGCAGATGCAGGAATCGCTGCGTCGAGCGCGGATTCCTGCTGCAGGCTCTGCACCGCCTGCTCATAGGCGCTTTCGCCGCGGAACCAGCGGTAAGCAAAGAACCCGCCGGCCAGCAGACCGACGGCGGAACCCGTCAGAATTATCTTCGTCATCTGAAATCACTCCTGTCAGGGGCGCAGCACCGGCAGCGCAGCAGCGATGATGTGCGCGTCCTGGATATCGGCCAGCCGGAGCACTTCATCGAGCGACTCGGAACCGAGAACCGCAGCGATGCCGACAATGGCATCCGTGGATCCACGCTTGAACTGCACAAGATAAACACCAATGTCGACGCCGGAAGAGTTGCCGGAGAGGTGTATTACCCGGCTTTCGTCGCCGATCGAACGGCCCACAACCGCCACCGCGTTCAGGCCCGGCAAGCCAGCTTCAACACCAAGCCGGTCTGCGGAAACATCGGTGAGTCGGAAGGACGCAGTCTGTGTGTCGCGGTAGATGCCGATTACGGCGAGCGTCGCCAACGACCCCGATCTGCCTTCAGCCGCAACAACAAGCGGCCGCTGGTAGACGACGTGGTAGGAACCGAGCAGTCCCGCAGCGCCGTCTGCTCCCGTCGGACCGCCATTTAAGAGAGTAAAGTCGTTGGCGAGATCGGACTGCTGTAAAACCACCGTGCTCAGCGACTGGCTGATAGCGGCTGTGAGCACAGAAGGCTCCGGCAGCAGCGGTGAAGGCAGGCTAAAGACAGACTGTGAGGCTTCGGGCGGCGGCTGCGGTCCAGCAGCCGTGCCGTTATCAGAAGCGACCGGACCATACAGGACCGGCACGTTGTGCGTCCCGACACCCGCGAACCCGACCACCACCAGTGCAGCGACCGCAGCGATACCAAGAGCGCCGGTGAGCGCCGTGCCCAGCGCTAGTGCCCGGCGTGTATGAGTCCAGCCAGTAATGACCCGCCACCGCCGTCGCACACCCGTCAGGAGCCGTCTTAAAGCCGACGGCAGCAGATGTCGCACTCGTGGCGCTACCACCGGCGCCGATGCGGCAGGTCCGGCTGGCGCAGCCTCTGTTGCCTGGCTCACCTCAGAGAGCGCCGGCTGGTCGTCTTCCACATTCGCACACCCGCTGCCGTTGGCGATGGGCGCCTGTGCCTCCACCACTCCACACCTGTACCGCTTATATGCTGATTGAGAACGAGGCTGCGGCTATGCCGCAGCCCCTCCCTGCACTCAGTGTAACCGATCCGCTCCGGCCGTTATTGCCCAGCCGCTTTGAGGCGGTCGTCCTGCTTCTGGGCGAGCGGCGTTACGTCGTTGACGCTCTGGATATCAGGATTCCCGAGCAAGACCACTGCCGAGGTTATCCGGCCACGCCGCCAGATGATCGCGTAGCCGCCGAGCGAAATGCCGCTCGTCGTGCCCGAAAGCTTGAAACTCTTGGTGTCGTCACCGAGCTTTGGTCCATTCGGCTCAGGGGTGAGCTTGAAGTCGCCGCCGGCCTCCATGGCAACGGACTGCTCGATGGTGCTGAAGTCGGCCGTGGCGGTCGCCTGGTCTTTGAAACCGCCGAGCACGATCGCTACTGCCTGGATCTGCGGGATCTTCGACAGGTTGACGTAGACCACCGAGTAGCCCGCACTCTGGCCGGCGAGGTTGACGGAGGTATCAGCCTTGCCTTGCAGGGTGTACCCCGCAGGCAGATCGGCCTCTTTCAGCGCAGCGTCGGAAATCGTCTTTTGCAGCGCTGCATCGGTCGGCAGCGCACCCGCCGAGGGAGCACCGGCTGAAGGCGAACCTGCCGAAGGAGAAGCAGCGCGAGCTATAGCTGGCGTCGCGGTCCGCACCACGGTGGCGGCCGGTGTCGGCGTTCGGGTAGCCACAGCTGCGGTCGTAGGCCGTGCGGTGGGAACTGGAGTGGCGGTGCGCACCGCAACCGTAGCGGCCGTCGTGGCGGCTGAACTAGCAGCCGCGTTCGAGGCGCTATTGCCGGATTTATTATTGTTCTTGTTCCCGTTGCTGCAGCCGGCCAGCAGCGCCAGCGCAGCTGCGGCGATCACCAGAGTTCGGCCTATCTGGCCCGAACGATGCATAGTGCCCCCTTATTTTCGCGCGGCCATCGCGTCTGCTGCGGCTCCGACGCACTTTAGTAAGCATATCCGGCGTGGCCGCGCTCCGGTCAACCCTCCGGACCCAGCCGGCGACCACCAACCAGGTGCAGGTGCAGGTGCCAGATGGACATGCCAGAATCGCCCTTCACGTTGAAAGCGAGCCGGTAGCCGCGTTCCTCCAGCCCTTCCGCAGCAGCAAGGCTTCGCGCGGCGTGAAGCATGCGCACCAGCAGTGACCCGTCGTCGGCCGTGACATTTTCGGCGGTGGGAATGTGCTTCTTCGGCACGATCAGGATGTGGGTGGGAGCCCGCGGGTTGATATCCCGGATGGCAAACAGATCGTCATCATCGACGAGCTTTGGGGCAGGCACTTCGCCCGCGATCATGCGGCAGAACAGGCAGTTGGCCTGAGCAGGTGGAATCGGAGCGGTCATGATCGAGGCTCTCTTTTATGAAAAGTGAATGGACTTAACGGCGGCGGCAGGCGGCAACAGACGATAGGCACAGGTGGCGTGAAAAAGGAGTCCCGGTCCGCAGCGGACCGGGACTCCTTGCAGATTCTGCCATCAAACAGGGCATCGGCGCCCCGCCTGCTTAGAGGGAAAGCGCGTCCGCGACCTTCTCCCGATGGAAGTCGCCATCGCCCCACATCAGTTCGCTCCGCTTCTGGCGGCGGAAGTAGAGCTGGATCTTGTAGTCCTTGGTGAAGCCGATGCCACCGTGAATCTGCTGGCCGTGCGCCACCACACGTCGGGTGGCGTCGGAGCACCACGCCTTGGCCATGTGAACGTTGAGCGCCGCATCCGGCTCGCCCTCGGCCACGGACCATGCGGCGCGGTACATGATGAAGCGGGCGCCGTCGACGTCCGTGACCATGTCGGCGCACTTGTGCTGAATCGCCTGGAAGGAGCCGATCGGGCGGCCGAACTGAACCCGTTCCTTGGCGTAGTTAACGCTGATCTCGAAGTCCATCTGCGCCAGGCCGACGAGGTAAGCGCATTCCATGACCGTCGCCTTGAGCGTCACCTTCTGCAGGATCTCCCAGCCTTTGCCCTCGCCGCCGAGCAGGTTTGCGGCCGGCACCTTGACGTTATCGAACTTGACCT
>JBBRGK010000190.1:0-6231 GCA_038240805.1 Dehalococcoidia bacterium
GCTTGTGGACGGCGGCGTGGTAAACCCGGTGCCGAGCAATGTCGTCGCGGCGATGGGGGCCGATATCGTGATCGCAGTGCGGCTCAGCGGCGCCCCAATGGCAACGGCCAACGGCCTTGACGCCATCAACCGCGGCTCCGCGCGGCTTACAATCTTTCAGACCATCACCCGTTCGATCGAGCTGATGCAGAGCAAGATGTCGGCCGATACGGCGTCGGCAGCGACGATCGTGCTTGAACCGGACTTTGGAGAAGGCAGCAGCACCAGCCTGCGTCACTTCTCCGACGGTCGCCGCTTCATCGCTAGCGGACGGAAAGTCACGCGCGACGCCCTGCCCCGCCTTGCCACGGCACTCAGGTGGCTACAGGACGAGTAAAGGTATACGAGCATTCGGTGGCCCGCCGCCTTTCTCTCTTGCGCAGTGCCGCGGTTGCGCGGCACGCCGAAGGAGCCCACCTGGCAGCGGGAGGGCTCCTTCGAGTGGCATTGCTTCAACAACTCGCGCGGGATGATGTACAGCGTGGCAGCCGTAGCCAGATCGCACAAGCGCTGAAGCAGCCACGCACACCTTCCGTCGTGTGGCGGCAGTATGTAGTATGTGGAATTGTGCTGGCAAATGCGCCGGCCACCGTGATTGGCCGTGCGCAGGGGGGTCTTCGGATGAGCGAACGAAAGCCAACTGCCCGGCGAACGCGGCCGCCGGCGAAGAACGCTCGCATCCCTGACGTCTCCCAGCGGCTCGAGCGGGCGTTGGCCGTGGCCGCCGCCGCCGGTGGTCTGCGCCACCAGGAGCACCTGCTACTACTTGAGGCAATCGTTACCACGGCCGTGCGGGTGACCGATGCGACCGCCGGCTCGCTGATGTTGGTGGACCGCGCGACGGATGAGTTGGAGTTCCAGGTGGCGGTCGGCCCCGGCTCGGAGCAGATTAAGAAGTTCCGGCTGCCGATCGGACAGGGCATCGCCGGCTTCGTCGCCTCCACGGGCCAGGCGCTGGCAATCGCCGACACGTCGCGGGACACCCGCTTCGCCAGGCAGATCGCCGAAGGCAGTGGCTACGTACCGAAGAACCTGCTTTGCGTTCCGCTGATGCTGCGTGGCAGCGTGATCGGTGCGATGGAACTGCTTGACAAACGCGGCAGCGCGGCGACCTTCACGCCTGCCGATACCACGCTACTTTTCTCGTTCAGCGAGCAGGCGGCGCAGACAATCGATCTGTCGCTGCACGCCCAGTCGTTGGAGCGCCTGTTGGCCAGCGCGGCCGGCGCAGGCAGCAGTGTTGACCTCGGTGCCGACGTGCTCCGGGTGGTAGCAGCGGCCACCGCGATGCCGGGCTTCGACCGCACGCTGGAACTGGCGCACATGGTGGCCGCAATCGGCGCTGCCGGAGAACGCGAGTTTCGCCTGGCCGAAGCGGTGCTGCGCTCGGTGCTCGACTACCTGGCCGCCGATCCAGGCTCCGGCGGCATGACCGGGCTGTTCACGGGGGCGTACCGGTGAGTACGCTCAGGCCGGCATGGTCATCCCAGTTCGACGCCGATCGACTGCCCGCGGTGACGCCGTCGCCGCTGCTCGACCGCATCACGCCGGAGGAGGCGTGGGGCGGCAGTACAGGCGCCGGCGTTCGGGTGGCTGTGGTGGACAGCGGCATCGAGAACACGCATCCCGCTATTGCGGGTGCTGTGAGCGGGTGGTGCCAGCCGACCCGGGATGCAGAAGGTACCATCAGCTACTCCTTCGAGCCACACGATGATGCCTTCGGGCATGGCACGGCCTGCGCTGGCATCATCCGTGGTCTGGCGCCCGCTGTAGAGCTCGTAAGCGTCCGGGTGCTGGGGCGGGGGCTCTCCGGCGCGGGGGTGATCTTCGCAGCCGGCCTGCGCTGGGCGATCGAGCAGCGCGTGCAGGTGATCAACCTGAGTCTTGGCACCACGGTCAAGGACTTCAGGGATGTCCTCCAGGAGTTGTCGGACCTGGCGGCGTTCAACAACGTGCTGCTGGTGACGGCGGCAAACAATATGCCCGTGCCAAGCATCCCGTCGATGTATGCCTCTGTGATCTCTGTCGCCGCAACCGAAGACACGAACGCCGAGGACTTGCTCTACAACCCGGCGCCGCCGGTTGATTTCGGCGCCCCTGGCATCAACGTGCCGGTGGCGTGGCTTGAGGGCGGCACGATGACTGTGATGGGCAACAGCTTCGCCGCGCCGCAGGTGAGCGGCCTCGTTGCCCGCATCCTCAGCAAGCACCCGGGGCTGACGCCCTGGCAGGTGAAGACTGTGCTGCGAGCCGTCTCTCGCAACGTGCGCGATGCGAGACGGACTGCTCTGGACAGGGCCGCTCCCCCGTGACGCCGGGCACCACGCCGCAGGCGCGGCCTGCAGCTCAGACCACAGGGGCACCGACCGGGAGCAGCGGCAGGCGGTTTGTCGTCGCTCCCTTTTGGTTTCGAATGTGCTCGAACAGCGGACGCACGCCGCTACTGGTACCAGCCTATCTGCGCCGGACTCTAAATTGTCCGCTTCTGTGTGAAGCGTCGCTCCTGTTCCCATAGTGCAGGGATGCGCTACCGGACGAAGCCGCTCTCGATGATGATGCCGTCCGTGTCTCCGGGCGGGACCTAATCAAGGGCGCCGCTCAGGACGACCTCAACGATCTCTTCGTCGCTCAACCCGAGCAACTCTCGCAGGACAATGTCGTTGTGCTGTCCGAAAGCTGGCCCGGGAACTGGCTGCCGCGGCGGTGTGTGCGAAAAGCGCAGCCGCGAGGTTTCCAGCGGGATCGAGCCCAGTTCGGGATGATCAACCCAGGCGACGTGTCCGCGATGCGCGATCTGCGGATCGGTGAGCAGGTCGGCTGTGCTCGTCGCACGATGCACCGGCACGCCGGCGGCTTGCAGCCTCTGTTCAACTGCATCGACCGCCTGGGGCGCAGTCCATTGTGCGATCTCGTCGTCCAGCGCCGCGCGATTAGTGAGGCGGGCGCCGAGAGTTTCAAAGCGCGGGTCGGCCTGCCAGGCGCCGTAGTCGGTCGCCTGGCAGAGTGAGCTCCACTGCTCGTTCGTGCTGCAGACGATCGCCACCCACCGGTCTTCGCCCTGGCAGGGGTAGACGCCGTGAGGGGCAGCATCCGGCGAGGCATTGCCGGCGCGTCTCTCGATGCAGCCATTCACCGTGTAATCCAGCAGGGCCGGCGCGAGGTAGCGCATGCCGACTTCCGCCTGTGAGAGGTCGATGTACTGACCTTCGCCGGTGCGACGGCGGTGGTCGAGCGCCGCCAGTAGCGCGGCGGCGATGTACTTCGGCGCGGTGTAATCGGTGTAGGCGACAAAGGGTCCGGCCGGCGGGCGGTCCGGCCAGCCAGTCAACTCGTGGAAACCCGCAAGCGCTGCCCCCATCGTGCCGAAGCCGGCCAGGTCTTTCTCTGGCCCCGTCTGGCCATTCAGACAGGTGCTGAGCATGATCAGGGCGGGGTTCACCTCCCGCAGCGCCTCGTAGTGCAGGCCCCAGTTGCGCATCGCCCGCGGCGAGTAGTTCTCAACCACGATATCGGCCCACGCAGCTAGCCGCAGTGCCAGCGCCCGCGCCGCAGGTTCGGCCAGGTTGAGCGACAGCCCCAGCTTGCCTGCCGCAGCGTTGTGATAGTTGCCCGAACGCTCGACGCCTGGCAGCGCATCTTTGAACGGTCCGTAGCCGCGCAGGGCGTCGGGAAAGCGGCTGGTCTCGATGTGCACGACGGTTGCGCCCAGGTCGGCGAAGTAGCGTACGCCCATCGGCCCCGCGTAGACCCAGGTGAAATCCAGCACCTTCAGCCCGGTCAGCGGCGGCTCTCCCAATTCGTCTAACGTACGCAGACCGGCCTCAACGACCGGCGAAGCGGGAGTAGATTTCTTACTGTCGCCCAGCCCGTGGAAGATCTCCGAGTTATGCTCGCCGATCCGGGGAGCGCGGCGCCGATACCGAATGGGGGTGGCGCCGAACTTCGCAAACGGGCCGGGGTAGAGCACGGAATTCTCGAGGTCACTGGTTGCGCCAGGCGCCACCTTTTGCCGCGCGTCCTCCGCACCGCGGTCATGCATGACCTTTCCATCGCGGATACTGCCATCGGCGGTTACCCAGTAGCCGCGGTCGTTGTACTGGGGCGAAGCGAGCAGGTCGGCCGTCGTGCTGGTTGGCACGATCAGCAGACCATGCTGCTTCGCGAGCGCGACCAGCTCTGCCTTCGTGTGGCTGAGCGCGAAGCGCCCGATAGCTGCGGTGCAGCGCTCCATCTCGCTGACCGGCTCGGCGCCGGAGATGACGAGCGGCACGTATCCTACCCAGTCCTTGTCGCGGGTGGCCGCGTCAACGAAGCCTTCATCGTGCATCACTGAGAACAGCCGCCGCGTGAAAGGGCCGATCGTGTTGCCAAACAGGAACGTGACCGAGACGAAACCGTCGCTGCACGGGTAGACGAAGCGGATCCGGAGCGGACCAGCCACCACCCCGCCGGCGACACGCTGAATCGGGTCGCCGTTCCAGCCCGCTGTGAGAATGAAGGACTGCGTAGCCATCATCGTCGCGGTCTGCATAGAAACATCGACATGCTGGCCACGGCCGTCTCGCTCGCGCGCTGCCAGGGCCGCCAGCACTCCCACGGCCGCTTCGCCGCCGGCGTGCAGCGCCGCCTGGCCTCCCGGAACCTGCACGGGCGGGCGGTCATCGTCACCGGTGATCAGCAGCATGCCGGACGCCGCCAGCGCCGTCAGATCCGTGGCGGCCCAGCGCGACTTTGGTCCCGTCTGCCCGAAGGGCGTGATCGAGGCCATGACAAGAAGCGGATTTATGGCGCTCAACTGCCGATAACCGAGGTCCAGATCATCGAGATAGCCGGGAGTGAACGACTCGATCACCACGTCGCTCGCACGCACGAGATCCCTGAAGCGGTCTCGGTCGGCGGCGCCATGGTCCAGATCGAGCGTGATCCCTCGCTTGTTGCGGCTGAACGCCCACCAGTACAGGCTACGCTCCGGGTCAGAGCTATCTCCGGCAAATGGGCCGAAGCGGCGCGCCGATGATCCTTCAGGTGGCTCGATGGCGATCGTATCCGCGCCCATGTCGGCCAGGATCTGACCGCAGCTCAGACCGAGTTCGTCGGTCAGGTCAAGCACCCGGTACGGTTCAAGCATTCTCCGCCTCCACCTGGGGCTGCGAAAGCCCAGGCATCTCGTGCGCCACAGTATATCCGCCGCCAGTGATCAGGCGCGGACGTGACTATCCCGTAGCAGCAAGCGCCGCTCGCTCCGGCCGCAGCGGCCTTCGGACGGCGAACATCAGTCCTGCCGCGAGGAGGCTCAGAATCGCGATCACGGCGAATGCACCGTCGTAGTTGCCGGCCCGGTCGTAGTAGATAGAGGTCAAAATCGGCGCACTGGCGGTAAGGCTCAAGGACAGCGGCAGTGCAGCACTCCGCACTGCGCCGAGATAGCGCCGGCCGAAGTACGACGCCCACACGACCTCCTGCAAGGGGATCTGCCCGCCCCAGCCGCAGCCAAGTGCAAAGAAGCCGCAGAATACCAGCCATCGTAGTCCCATGTGAACCGCGATGACCACGAGGAAAAGCGAGAGGCCGTTGATCACGGTGCCGACCGCCGCAAGCCGGTTAGGGTCGTTCCGATCGATGTAATAGCCCCACAACGGCTTGGTGAGCAGCGCCGGGACCGACGTGACGGTGATCATCAACGATGCGGTCGAGGCGCTGTAGCCTGCGTCGGTTAGAAACGGGATGGTCTGCAGGAGCATGACGCTGATCGAGATGCCGAAGAGGCCGAACGCCACCACAATCAGGTAGAAGGCTGCGGTGTGCATCGCCTCTCGTCGCGTGAGCGAGCTGGCAAAGTCCGTATCCGCCGCCCCGCCCTTGCCAGCAGCCATTTCGAGTGCGCTTTTGCCGTCCGGATGCAACCCGTGGTCTTCCGGCGTGCGGCGAATGAGCAGCGAAACCGGCAGCACGAGGGCCAAAGCACCGACGGCGAGCACCTGCCAGCCCGTGCGCCAGCCCCAGGCGCCGACAACCTGCGTCATCATCCAGGGCAGGACGATTCCTGCAAACGAGACCCCCATCGCCGCCGTGCCCAGCACCCGGCCGCGTTTCTCCACGAACCATTTGGAGAGCATGACGTTGACGACAAGGCTGCCAACCAGTGAGCCGCCGACCGTGAGCATGATCCCGTTCAGTACGATCCACTGCCAC
>JBBRGK010000191.1:0-6218 GCA_038240805.1 Dehalococcoidia bacterium
CGAGCGAACTGAAGCTATCGGTTGATTTCGCCGGCTCTGGCGCCCCGATGCTTACCTCATACGGTCCGATCACGATCGTATCGCCGGGAGCAACCTGCTCAATTTCCCGCTGCAACACATGGTCGTGAACCTGGGTGCCATTTGCGCCACCAAGGTCTTCGACGAACATGGCGCCATCGCGCCGACTGAGCCGCGCGTGGTGACGCGAGACGCTTTTGTCGTTGAGAACCACGTCGTTTTCTGGCGAGCGTCCGAGCGTAACCTCGTCATTCTCGCTGTTCACTTCGTGCGTTTCGTGGCCATCGCTGACGGAGATCATCATCATTGCGGCTCGATCATAAGAGAGGCTTTGTGTCACCCGCATACGCCGTTTGGCCTTGACAGGCCCACTCCCGAACCTCAAAGGGAGTTATCGCATGCACCGCCGCTGCGGTAACCGGGTTCGCGTCGGCGTGCCGGGCTGGTCTACAGTTGGCACCATGAAAGCTGTGCTCCCAGCGACATCGCTGCTGCTCAAACCGCAGCCGCCTTATCGATTCGACTACTTGCTGACCTACTGTACGCGTCGCGCGGGAGAGCTCGTCGATCGCGTCGAAGACGGTGCGTATCGCCGTCTGTTCTCACTGCCGGCGGCTACGGTGCTCGCGGACGTGCGGCCCGACGGAGGAGCGGCTCTACGGCTGACTTTGCAGACGATGAATCCCTCCGGCGGTCGCTCCCTCGGCACGGAGGCAGCTATCGAGGCGAGCCTACGGCGTACTCTCGGGCTGGGTGATGACCTCTCGCAGTTCGAGAAAGCAACCGGGGACGATCCCGAACTTGCTGAGATCGTGCACCGCTTCGCGGGGTTGCGGCTAGTCAGTACCCCGACTGCTTTCGAGGCGTTCGTGTGGGCCGTGATCGGCCAGCAGATCTCCTTGCACGTTGCTTTCCGCTTGAAGGCGGCGCTGGTGCGGCGGTACGGTGTTGATGCAACATTCGGCGGCTCAATGTATTGGGCGTTTCCGGAGCCCGCGCGCCTTGCGGAGGCCGACCCGGCCGAGCTGGCCTCTCTTGGGCTGGGGCGGCGCAAGTCGGCAACGATCGTCGAGATCGCGACGGTGGTTGCCAGCGGAGCGCTTGACCTGGAAGCGCTGGCAGACGTTCCATTGGCAGAGGCCGAGGCCACGCTCTGCGCCTTGCACGGCGTCGGGCCATGGACGGCCAGCTATACGTTGCTGCGCGGTCTGCGTCGCGCCGACGCCTTTCCCACCAGCGACATCGGGCTGAGACACGCCTGCGGGATCCTGCTCAACCTCGACCGCATGGCGACAGTGCAGGAAGTGAGCGAGCGGGCGGAGCACTGGCGGCCGTTTCGAGGCTATGCCGCCTTCTTTCTCTGGTTCATGCTTACAGAAACACGGAGGGTGACCGATGACAGGTCTGGCGCCGCGGTCTGACTTTGAGTTGCCAGAGGGGCTGATCCATCTGGCGCCTGGAGGCGAAGCACCTTCATTACGGGCGCACCGGGCGACGCTTGACCGCTACCTGGCGAGCAAAGGCACCGGTCCGGCAGGGCAGCTGGTACGGCGGGAGATGTACCACAGCGCCAAGACGCTCGCTGCACGGGTGTTCGGGTTGGCCGACGAGGCATCGATCGCGTATGTGCCCTCCGTGTCGGACGGCATGAATGTTCTTTCTCACGCTATCCCGGCCGTTGAAGGCGACAACGTGGTGATCGAAGATGTCGAGTTCGGCGCAGTGCTGTACCCCTGGCTGCACCTGGAACGGCGCGGCGTCGAAGTTCGCCTCGTGCGCCAGCGGGCGTGGAATTCGGGCGAAGACGCCTACCGCGAGGCGGTGGACGATCGCACCTGCGCCGTGGTCGTGAGCCAGGTCAGCTACCTGACGGGACTGCGTCACAACCTGGAGGCGCTTTCCCGCATCGCGCACGATCGCGGAGCATGGCTGGTCGTAGATGCCACGCATGGCGCCGGCGTGGTTCCGATCCCGGGGCCGCTGTGTGATTTTGTGCTGTCTGCCTGCTACAAGTGGCTGCTCGGCTGGCACGGCGTGGCCCTGCTTGGCTGGAACCGTGAGCGAGTGCCAGACCTGGAACCAGCGTTGCTGGGCTGGCGCACTCCCGCCTCAGTCCCCGATCGGGAGAACCCGAAGCAGTTTGAGTTGCATGCCGGTGCCGCACGCTTCGAGACAGGTAACCCCAGCAACGTCGGGATCTTCGTGCTTGAAACGTCGCTCCGCTACCTGCTTGATACGGGGCTGGACCGAATCACCGATCACGATCTGCGGCTGAGCGGGCTGCTGAACCGGCGCCTCCGCGATCTGGGCTACGACGTCGCCACACCGCCGGATGCAGTGCATCGCGCCGGCAACACCTGCTTCTGGCATGCCGACGCCGAAGGACTGGCGACTCGCCTTGGTGACGAGGGGATCTGGGTCAACGGCAGCGATGGCCGGATACGGATAGGTACCCATCTCTGGGCCGATGAAGACGACGTGGCTGCGGCCATCGGGGCACTGCAGCGGCTGAACTGAACTTTGCCAGCAGAAAAAGAGAAAAAATTGTGGGAGGAGCGGCACCCCTCCGCTCCTCCCACCAGGCTTCGAGATCGCCATACGCCGTCAGAATCGAACCCTATCCCGCCGGCAACGAACCCGAAGTACCTCTCGTACCGGCGAAACGACCGGGCTATTGCGCCCGCCGGTGCATCCTTACCGTAGTTCCCCACCAGGGACCGGGTAAGCAGGCCGCCGGCGCATTCTCTGTAAGGTTTTTCCTGACAGGCCCTGACAAACATCAATGAGCACAGCCTCAGGCTAATCCTTTCTCCGCTTGAAGCAATCCGTGCCGCAGCGCGTAGCGCACCAGTTCGGCACGGCTCTGCAACCCGAGCTTCTCCATCGCCCTCCGCCTGTACGTCTCAATCGTTTTTGGACTGAGAAAGAGCCGTTCACCGATCTCTCGCGCGTCATATCCTTCGGCGGTGATGCGGAGCACTTCGCGCTCACGTGGGCTGAGTCGCTCGAAGGCATCCGCAGGTTCACTCTCGCCCACACGGTGCAGATAGTCGCGCACCAGCAGCGTTGCTGCCGACGGCGGTAAGTACGCCTCACCTCGGTGAATGGCGTGGATCGCCTCGACCAACTCCTCATCGGCGGCATCCTTGAGGAGATAGCCAGAACCCCCCGCCCGCAGCACCGGCAGCAAATACTGCGCCTCCGCCTGCGCGGTGAGGATGAGAATCCGTACCGGTAGACCGCTCTCCGCGATCCGCCTGGTTGCGTCGAGGCCGCCGCCCTTTGGCATCGCCAGATCCATCAGCACGACATCGGGCCGCAGGCGCTGTGTCTCAACCACCGTCTCCTCGCCATCGCCGGCCTCGCCGACAACGTCGATGTCCGGTTGCGTTGACAGCAACATCCGTAAGCCGGCGCGCACCAGACGATGATCGTCGGCGAGCAGCACCCGAATCCGGCTCCGAATCACCGGCTCTGCCCTCCGGCTCGGTTCAGCGCCCGTCAAATGGGAACCTCCGCGAGCACTTCGGTGCCAGCGCTCGTGGACCGAATGGTCAGCACCCCGCTTACCAGGCCGATGCGCTCACGCATGCTGTAGAGCCCTACGCCGGCTGGTGTTGCGGTGACGTCGAAGCCGTGTCCACTGTCGCGGACTGCGAGGCCGGCGAGGTGGTCTGAACAGAAGACGCGAACGGATATCTCGGCAGCGGCTGCGTGCTTGGCTACGTTCGTCAATGCCTCCTGCGCGACACGAAAGAAAGCCAGTTCCAGCGCGGGCGGCAGCCGGTCGAGCGTGCAGCCGTTTTCGAAGCGGACGGGGATGCCGGTTCGGCGTGTAAACTCCTGGATGTGCCAATCGAGCGCTGCAGCAAGGCCGAGGTCATCGAGCGCCGATGGCCGCAGCTCGCGGGCCATACGGCGCACGCTCTCCAGGCTGCGGCCGACCTCATCGCGAATTTCCGCCAGCGTGCCGCGCACCTCCGGGCGACGTTCGCCCTGCTCCAGCGCTTTCGCGTACAGCAGTAACGAGGTTAGCGACTGCGCCGTATCATCGTGAAGCTCACGCGAGATTCGCCGGCGCTCCTCCTCCTGGGCAGAGATCACCTGGATTGCGAGGGCTGCCTGGCGCTCTCGGGCCTGCTCAAGTTCGTCGAGCATTGCGTTCATCGTTTCGCCGAGCCGTTCGATCTGCAGATCGGTCAGCGCACTCGTCTGCACGCGGCTGCTAGTGCGGCCGGCTCGTACCGCCTGAATTGTGCGCTCGATTCTATGCAGTGGCGCAAACGCTGCACGGAGCACCACCGCGTTGACGAGCAGGCTAACGACGATGCCTGCGGACACGAAGACGGTCATGAGCTCGCCGACCGCGACGCCGGGATTCGCCCGCACCCGGGCCGCCGTGACCGCTGTGCCGAAAAGCGCACCGAGCACGACGATCAGCGAATTCGCAATCAGAACCTTGTAGAAGATCGGCAGGGCGAGGAGGTACCGTTTCGCCGCTTTCTGCCGCGGCACCCGGCTTCCTCTGGGCGCAAGACGTGCGGGGCTATTTTGCATGCCGGTGCCAGTGTATCAGTGCATGCCGGACAAGTTCCGCCGCACCGATCTTCCGGAATCACGCTATTGACGCGAGCCGGTCCGCTTCCGGCGGTCTAAGATGGCAGAGATCGGCGGGATGGTTCAGAATGTGGTGAATTGCCGCTGGAGGAACGTGATGGCGAAGAGATGGATACTGGGCAGCATGATCATTGGCGGCATCGTCGCTGCGGTCATGCGCAAAAAGCGCTCATCCGGAGGTTACGAGTTCGACGAGATTGATTCCGCCGAACCGGGTGAATTTGGCTCACGCTCGGAGCTTTCGCCGGCACAGGAGATGGCGCCGTTCCACACCCGGAAAGGCGTCTCAGTGGAAGAGCTTTCGACGGCTGCGAAAGTCGAGAATAGCCTCGGCGGGATTCAGAAAAAGTGGCCGGCAGTGACGCTTGACGATCTTGGCCCGGCGGAGGGCGATCTCGATAAGGTTGCCGCCGTGATTGCCGCGAAGGTCAGCCAACCGCAGGCTGCGGTGCGCAAGGAACTGGACGGCATTATCGCCGAAGAGACGCCGGACTCCAGTTTTCCCGGGCATTAGCCCCAACGAGGGGTTTACCGTTTACATTCCGCGGGGACCGCGTCCGCGAAGGCTCGATGAACCCGGCGACCGGTATCGCCACGCACGATCCGGCCGGAGGCAGGGCTCAGGTCGCGATGACCCTGGCCGCCTCCTGAGCGCCGATGCCACCGCCTCTGCGTGAGACGCGGCGGCCGGCCATCGGCTCGGGGCGATCAGCCTTACCGCGTCGTTTGCTCATCGGCACGTAGTCACGGCGGGTGGGACCGAGGTACACCTGGCGCGGGCGAGCGATCTTTTGCTCCGGATCTTGAACCAGTTCAAGCCACTGCGCCATCCAGCCGGCTGTGCGGGCGATGGCAAAAAGCACCGTGAACATCTCGGCCGGCAGTCGCATCGCTTCGTAGATGATGCCCGAGTAGAAATCCACGTTCGGGTAAAGTTTGCGCCTGATAAAGTACTCGTCTTCGAGCGCGATTCGCTCCAGTTCGAGCGCGATGTCGATCAACGGATTGCGGCCAGTGACATCGAATACGGCGTCTGCGTTCGCTTTGACGATCCGCGCTCGCGGGTCGTAGTTCTTGTAAACGCGATGGCCGAAGCCCATCAGCAGGTTCTCGCCCTCCTTCACGCGCTTGATGAAGGCAGGGATGTTGCTCTTGCTGCCGATCGCCCGGAGCATGTTCAGCACCGCCTCATTGGCGCCGCCGTGGAGCGGACCATAAAGCGCCGCGATGCCGCCGGCAATGGTGGAATATGGGTCGGGCTGGCTGGAGCCGATCGCCCTGACCGCGTTGGTCGAGCAGTTCTGCTCGTGATCCGCGTGCAGGATGAAGAGCACGTCAAGCGCTTTTTCCATCACCGGGTCCGGCCTGTACTTCATCTCGCTCATCTTGAAGAGCATGTTGAGGAAGTTGCCCGTGAAGCTCAGGTCGTTGTCCGGGTAGACAAACGGCAGACCGAGCGCATGGCGATAGGCGTAGGCCGCGAGCGTCGGCATCTTGGCGATCAGCCGGTGAGTCTGCAACATGCGCGAGTCGGCGCTGAAGATATTGTTCGCATCCGGGTAAAAGGTGCTGAGTGCTGCGAC
>JBBRGK010000192.1:0-6192 GCA_038240805.1 Dehalococcoidia bacterium
GCTGATCTGTACATGGGCGGGCTATACGGCGCCGACACCGGCAAGAACCCGTGGCCGCGCTGGCTCGACCGCAGCAGCGACGATACCCGCATCCCCATTGCCCGTCGACCCGACGATATCCTTGTGCTGGTGGCGGGCGGCCCCGGGCGCCACTCACTCTATATCCCCGGCTGGGGCACCCGCTCTGTCAGCCGCGCGATCTAGCCCAGGGTTATTGCATCAGGCAGAGAGCAAGAGAGGTCTTCGCCATGACCACCGCCACGAGAACTCCGAACAGCGTGCAGACCGCCGCCCAACGGCTGCTGACGCTCGGCCTGATTGACCCCACCGACCGCCCGAAGGCCCGCCAGCACCGCACTGCTGCCCGGCTGAGCACGCTCAATGGCAAGCGGGCAGGCTTTCTCGACAACCGCAAGACCAACGCCGATACCCTGCTCGCGGAGCTGCGCGATCTGCTCGCGGCCCGGTTCGAGCTCGCGGACGTGACGTGGCAGGCGAAGTTCATCTACTCGCGCGAGGCGACGCCGCAGGATCTGGACCTGCTGGCGGAACGCTGCGACTTCGTCGTCACCGCCGTCGGCGATTGAGGCTCATGTGTGTCGTGCAGTGTGCACGACGTGGTGGAGCTTGAAGACCGCGGCATCCCGGCAGTGGCGCTGCACACACATACCTTCATGAACTCGGCGGTCACCCACGCCCGCGCCTACGGTCGCCCGGATCTGCACTCGCTCTCCGTGCCGGCCCCGATCGCCAACGTCAACCGCGAGATCGTGCGGGCCAAAGCGGCGGCCGTGATCGACGATGTGATCGCCGTCCTTACCGGGAGTTGAAACGGCCTCACCCCTTCCCCTCTCCATTGCCTGCTGGCAACGGAGAGGGCGATCCCTGGTTGCGTTGCACGAACGGCGAGGATGGACGGGGCTTTACTCTATTCCCGCCTCAGGACGGAGTATCCGTGTCGGCATCACCAGCCCGCCGACCATCCTCAATGCTCGTATCGGGCAACCAGGGATCGCCCTCTCTACCGGCCGCATCCGGTGGACCAGTACCACCCGTTAGGCGTAGTGGTAGAGGCGACGAGGTGAGGTTCCCGGGAGCTGGAGGAGGTCCGCTATGGCAGCCTTCCCAGCACTGCGTCCAGCCTGCGGGCGCCCGAGGCGAGCAGCCCTGAGCCGAGCGTAACGCGCTGGTCTTGCCCGCCGAGCAGCCCATCGATCGTGTCGCGCATGCCGTCGCTAATGTCTGCGAGCGCCGTGATCAGGTCCGCCTGAACACCTGTGTAGAGCGGTGGCGTCGGCAGCAACCTCAGCGTGGCAAGATCCTGCGCTACGGCGTTCGCGTCATTGCGCAACTCTGTCCAAACAGGGTCGGACGGTCGCGTTGAATCGGCTGCATCGAGCGAGTCGGCGAAGTTGCCGAGCCTTGTTCCTGTATTGTCGAGCAGCGGACCGAGACCGACCAGGTAGTTCAACTCGTCCATCGGTGTCGCGGCCGCCGGCTGCACGGCGGGTAGTGCCGGAGGTGATAGCGGCATCGAGCGCGGCAGCGCTGAGGCGCGAACCGGCGGCGTCATGTACGGGTCGAGCACAACGTCGGCGTCGCTGCTTGCGTAGACCAGTGCGGCCTGACCCGGCGGAATGCTGCTGACAGCGGCAAAGCCGCCTTCAGGCTCATAGGCCAGCACGATGTCGGCGCCGCGCACGGCGGCTGGCCGTGTGCCGGAGTTGCCGATCGTTGCCCAGTGGCCGCCCTCGACATGCGCGACCGAGACATCGAGCGGTGTGCCGATCAGCAGCAACGTGGCGCCGCCGCGGTAGAAGACCCAGTAGCCTTCTCCTGCCCTTGCGATCGGGCTCGCGCTTGGCGTGAACGCCCCGGACGCACCGTCAAGGCCGAGCAGGGTTTCGCCGTGCAGTCCCAGTCTGCTGCCGTTCGGCCCCGCGACCAGGTTCCACCCCGGCGGATATATCTTCCAGAGACCGACATCGCCCGGCGCGGCGGCGACAGGCGCACCGCCCGCGAACAGACTGAACAGGATCAACGTGGCCAGCATCGGCAACGCCCGGCACAACCGGCACAGCCGACCGGCTGCACCGCCGCTGAACAGCTGCCACGCCTTCATATAAACACTCCAGCCTCTGCTGCCTGTAGCCTGCAGACCCGTGCATTTATCGTACCGCAGGCTGCTTCAGTTATCGGCATGATCGGGGCGGTTGTGTACCCTCTTTCGCATTTATTCGGGGGAGCGAACGTGTTGGGTTCGCGGCACCGTTTATCATGCAGAGAGACCGGCGCCCGCGGAGGGGCGCGGATCACCCAACGGATCGAATTCATGCGCCATCCGCCCAACGGCGGTATCACAGGGACGCCGCCACTACCCGCTGTGATCCTGGCCGCCGGTCTCGGCTCTCGCCTTGAGAGCCAGGGGCTCGATTGTCGAAACGGAAACGCAGAAGCGTTGCCCAAGGCGCTGGTGCCGCTGCTTGGACGGCCGCTGCTGGCGTACACGCTGGACGGGCTGGCGCAGGCGGGCGTACGGGAGGCGCACGTCGTCGTCGGGCACCGGGGCGAGCAGGTGCGGGCGGCGCTGCAGCAGCTCACTCATCCGGGTCTTGCGGTCGATGTGGTCGAGAATCCTGAGTACTCGCTGCCCAACGGAAGTTCGCTTGCGGCAGCGCGGCGTTCGGTGGCCGACCGGCCGTTCCTGCTGCTGATGGCCGATCACCTGCTCAGCGCTGAAGCGGTTGGCCGAATGCTTGCCGCGCCGCACGAGTTCGCCATCGGCATCGACCGCGCGCCTCTCTCTCCTGCCCGGCTCGCCGATGCGACGCGGGTGCAAACCGGCGCCGGCGGCCTGGTGAGGACCTTCGGCAAGCGATTGCCTGCCTGGGACGGTATCGATACCGGCATCTTCCGCTGCATGCCAGCGGTGTTCGACGCGATCGATGAACTCGGCAGCGGGTCAGAGATCAGCGCGATCATGACGCTCGTCGCTGCCCGGCATCCGTTCCACATCGTCGACCTCACAGGCGCCTTCTGGCTCGACGTCGATACCCCTGAGGACCTGGCCGAGGCGGAGAAGCTCCTTCGGTGAGTAGTGCCACGTGCTACGCAGAAGGCAACCCGGCGCTGCGTATCCGGCCAGCCATTCAACCCTGGAGTTGCACCAGGTTGCCCGACTGGTACTGCCGCAGCCCCAGCCGGAAGACCGTGACTGCAAGCAGGACGATACCGGCGGCGAAAGCGGCAACGCCGAGCACCGGCAGTGGGCTGGGATTGCGCAGCTGATCGACGGGAACGTGACCCAGCATCGCGGCTGGAATCAGAGTGAAGGTCAACACCTTCACCCAGCCCTGAAAAATGCCGCCAGGGAAGGTCGCGAAACTGACGATGGCGGAGGTTGCCTGCGAGGAGAGCGTCTCGGCGTTGCCGAACCAGAAAGCGATCGAGCCGACGATGACATTAAAGGCGACGAAGATCGCGCAACTCATGAGCGCCAGCATCACGAACAGGGCGACACGCACTGGCGTTAGACTGCCCGCCGCCAGAAAAGCGATCACGCCGAACAGCACATCGCCCCAGGCAGAGGTGCTCATCCTGCTGACCAGCGTGTGCAGCAGCGCATCTTTCGGCAACGTCAGGTAGTAATCGAGCTGGCCGCGGGCGATCATTGGCGCCAGCCGCATGCAGTTGCCGAACACGCCGGAGCCCAGTCCGAACGAGACCGCCACGATCGCCCAGAGACGCACTACGTCCGTCAGTTTCCAGCCGCCCACCAGCGGAAAGCGCTGGAAGAACATCCACCAGAACACGAGCATCATGCCGTCGTTCAGCACCATGCCGACCGTCTGGGAGATGAAGGCGACGCGGTACTCCATCGCCGCTGAGAGGTTCAGCTCCAGATACGCCAGAACGAAGGCGATCTGCTTACGCATCGCGTTCAACCTCCGTTGATGTTCAGCCGGCTAATGCCGCTCCTATAGATCAGGAAGGCGACCCCGCCAAGCAGCGCGATCCAGGCGACCTGTACGCCCAGTGTGCCGAGCGCAAGCCCCGCGTCGAAGCCAGCAGTCAGCCGGGCGGGCGCGTAGGCGATCGAGCTGAAGGGCAGACGTGCGGCCACCTGGCGCAGGCCGTTGGGAAAGAGAACCAGCGGCAGGAAGAGCCCACCCAGGGTGAAGGTTAGCTTCTGGTAGATCCAGAAAAAAGCGTAGGTGTCCTCGAACCAGAACGCGGTCAGACCTATCGACAGCTCAACCGTGAAGTTCAGGCAGATCGCCAGCATCACCGCCAGCGCCACCACCGGCCAGCCGGCCAGCGAAAGGTGCGGCGGTCCCGCCAGCGCCAGCGCCAGTCCCGCACCGACGGCGAAGTTGACCGGCAGCACCAGCAGCATGTTGCCGAGGTACTGCGCGAAGTGAAACAGCGGATAGCTATACGGGCGCGAGAGCGTGTAGCTCAGATCGCCGCTCTTCACCTCCTGATCGATCTTGTCGAACGTGCGCGGGCTGCTCATCACGACCGTCTCGGTCAACACCAGGTACCAGATCATGCGCCGCAGGTCGTAGCCGGCAAACGAGCCCTGCGCTGAAACACGGAAAGTCACCGTCCAGAGCTGAATGAAGACGAAGATCACCACCGCCATGAAGGCAGCGCGTGAGAACACGTCCAGCGGATAGGCCAGGCTGCTCTGTGCCGTCACCAGCAGCACCTCACGGTATTTGCGAAACGCTTTCATGTTTTGCTCCTGCGGAGGCCGATCGGCCCTCTATCCTCTTATCCTTTCTCCCGATTTCAGCTCACAGGGGTAGGTTGACAACTGGTTCTGGTTCTTGGTTGGTCCAATATTCGATCTCCAGACTTTCAGGGTTATGCGCAGGCCACGGTTCGGGGATGAGGACCAGCGGCGGATGTGGCGTGGTGCCGATGAGGATGCCGAGCAGGTGAAAGCAGCCCAGACGGAAGACGCTCAGCCTGCGCCGTGCCCTGGCTGGCTTCTCGGGCGCTGCTGGGACGGCAGGATCGATGGCGCTACCCGTGGCAAGGGTCCAGATCGTGGCCACCGCCAGCACCAGCCAATGCCGGCTGACCCGCTCTGGGTCCCGGCGCCGCGTTCGCTCCCACTGCCAGCCCATGCGCTTAAGGTCGCGGAAGCCACATTCAATCCACATCCGCAAGCCGTACCAGAGCAGCCCGGCGCTGCGTGGCGGCAGATCGGTGACGATCACCCACGGCTCTTTGTGCCCAGCCGTCCAAACCACCAGCACCGTGTGCCAGCGCTGTGCTTGCGGGTGTTTGTGCACCCGCGCCCGTCCCACCCAGGCATGGCCGGGACCGGCCACCAACGTACCGGCAGCCACGCGGCGGTTCTTGCCGACCCAGATCTGGGTGTCATTCTGGACCCGCATCAGTGGCTGCCAGTGCCACTGCCGCAGCCGATCAGCAAGCGCCGGACTCCAGAGGCCGCGATCGGCGGCAAGCGTGACCAGCCTGAGTTGTTGCGTCTCGGGGGCGACCCGATCCAGCAAGGCAAGCATCGGGGCAAGCAGACCACCCTTGACGTTGCCGGGCGCGATATACCAGGCAACCGGGATCGCACGCCCGCGGTAGAGCACGCTCAACACGAGCGCCGTCAGCTGGTCGGTGTGCGTGGTGGCATCCAGGGCCAGGGCCAGGGTCGGGCAGCGCCACAGCGCCAGGACGAAACGCAGCAACGGCGCAAAGCAGCGGCTCGGGTCAACCTGGACGCGCCCGGGACTGCTGCGCTCGTCTCCGTTACAGAGCCACTCCTTGAGTGCCTGCCGCACCCGGTCTGGACGGCCAGCATTGAGGCTGATGCTCAGGGCGGCAACGACCATGCTTAAGCAGCTGGAGCCCGCGAGCACGGTGCCCACGACCCAGGCGCTGAGGCTGCGCTGTTGGCCTACGCTCAGCGCCTCAGCAAAATGGGTCGACACGGCCTCAGTGAGCGGCGAGAATGAGTCGGGAAGACGCACGGCAGCCTCCGATAGCTGTGGTTTGATCACTACCAGCTTGGCAGAGACCGTGCGTCTTTTCACGTTTTGTCAACCTACCCCTATGAGCCGATTTCAGGAGAAAGGACGATCCTGATGCGTATTGAAGGGGCCTCGTTGCCGTGGGGGGCATTGCAGGGCGGCATCCGAACTGGTCAAGTCATTAGTTAGCACGCTT
>JBBRGK010000193.1:0-6186 GCA_038240805.1 Dehalococcoidia bacterium
ACATGACCCCAGGGCACGGCATCACGGATTGCTGCCAGATAGGGACCCGGCGAATCAAACACCAGGGTTATGTCATGCACGGCCAGCGACAGCAGGTCTCGCAGACCGGTATGCTCCAGCTCCCTGCCGGTGAAAAAGGCGAGGATTGCGAGTCCCACGAGCGCGGCCAAATACATCACACCGAATAGCGCCTGCTGCCATCTCGGCCAGGCTGCGGCTTCCGATTGCTGCGCCCTGAACATCACCCGCGCCAGAAAGTCAGCCGGCGGCTCGACGCTGCTCAGGTGGGCGAAAATGCGATCGAGGTCGTCTCTCTGCTCGTCGGTAGATGGCATCCCAATCCTCCAGGTTGTACACGCGCGAGAACGGGTTTCGGTTTCATCGGCGGGAAAATCTGGCCGTCCTGCTACACGAGTCCGAACAGCTTTGTTCGCAGCATTGCTTTGGCCCGGTGAAAGTGCGTTTTGACGGTGTTCTCGGGCAGATCAAGCGCCCGCGAGATCTCCTCGAAACTTAGCTCTGACGCATAGCGCATCGTGACGACCTGTCGATACTTCGGCGGCAGTTCTGTAATCGCCTCCTGCAGCACGCGTTGGAGGTCTTGCCGCTCGGCCAGCTCGTCAGGAAGGGGATCCGTATCGCGGACGCGTGCTGCTATCCCTTCGCCCGTGTCGTCGTCGCCCTCTACGTCGGTGAACAGCAACGGCCGCTTGCGCTTGATGAAGTCGAGGCACTTATTGCGAGCGATCACATACAGCCAGGGCTTGAACGGCATGTCGGTGCGTGCCGATGGCAGCGATTTGTATATCTGCACAAACACGTCCTGCGCGAGGTCGTTTGCGTCTTCGTGGTTGCCGACCATGCGATAGACAAAGTTGAAAATCGGCCGGCTGTAGCGCCGGACCAGCTCCTCGAAAGCTGCCACGTCGCCACGCAAAAACGCGCCGATCATCGCCTCATCGCTGGTGACCGCCGAATCCGGCTGCTCCTCACTCACGCGTTGCAAACCATCCCCGGGGGCAGAGTCCGGGCGGCGCGGCAAACGGCGCCCGTTGAACCTCTGCCACCGGTAACACGCGCCATCGCCCTCTGCCGTTTCAATTCACATGGTTCAACGATAACTCGCCATGGGCGGACCGGAAGCACCTGAACCTGACGAGTCTCGCCCGGACAGTCTATGCATGCCACGCCCGCTGCTACAAACGAGGCAGGCAGCGCCTATGGCAAGTGCGTAGGGTTCACCTTGCCCGCCGAACACGGGTGGACGAAGATGGCGGCACATACGGCATGCGGAAGAGGGGCCGAGAAAGACCGTGAAGATCGACCTTCACAGCCACACGTCGTCGCATTCGACCTGCAGCTCTCTGAGTCCAGAGCAACTGGTCGAACTCTCGCGCACCGCCGGGCTCGACGCAGTATGCCTGACCGAGCACGATAGATCCTGGACTGACCAGGAGATTCGAGACCTGGCTGAACGGCTTGAATTCGTCATGCTGCGCGGGATGGAGGTCACGACGGAGCTTGGTCATGTGCTCGTTTTCGGTGTCGACCGGTATGAACCGGACATGTACTTCGCCGCCAACCTGCGGAGGTACGTCCAGGCAGCGGACGGGTTGATGGTGCTGGCCCATCCTGCGCGTCCGGGGCAGCCGCCGGCGGACCTGGTGATGCACAGCAACCTTTTCGACGCCTTAGAGGGGCTGAACGGCAGCGACGGTCCTGCTCAAAATACAGCGGCGCTGCGATTGGGTGCGAGACTACTGCTACCGCCGACCGCCGGCAGCGACTGCCACTCGCCGCGTGAGGTTGGCAGCGTGGCAACGGTGCTCGAGCAACCGGTTTTCTCGGAAAGGGAGCTGATCGACGAACTGCGGCGTGGGCGGCATCAGATGGTCGATCTTCGTTACGCGGTCACAGCAACACCCCAGCACCCCAAAATACCCCCACCACGAATGAAAGAGGCGTAAGCGATGGAAGCTCAGGTAAACGGGACGACAATCTACTTCGAGGAGGCCGGTTCGGGGGAGCCGCTGGTGCTGATTCACGGCATCGGCGGCAGCACAGAGGACTGGGCGACCGTGATGCCGCGCTTCGCGGGGCATAGCCGCGTGATTGCGCTCGATGTGCGCGGCTTCGGACGCTCGGCCAAACCGAAGGGGCCGTATTCGGCCGAACAGTGGGCCGCCGACGTGGCCGCACTGCTGCGATACCTGCAAATCGGTCAAGCGGTGATCGTAGGCCACTCGATGGGCGGCGTTGTTGCGCAGCGTATCCTGCTCGACTATCCGGGGCAGGTCAAAGCTGCAGTGCTGGTCAGCACCTCAAGTCAGGTGAACGAGAAAGCCTCCGCGTACTGGGAAGCCCAGGCCGACCAGATCGAAGAAGAGGGACTCGGGCCGATGATCGAACGGCGTCAGGCCGCCTACGACGAGGATTTCATCGCCTCGCATCCAGAGGTGATCGCCAGCGATGAACGCCGCCTGCGCCTGAACGACAAGAAGGCGTACGCGGCCGGTGCGCGAGCGGTCGCCCGCTATCACTTCACCGAGGAGCTGAAGTCGGTCGCAAAGCCGGTGCTCATCATTCAGGGTCTGGACGACATTCAGACCCCGCCAGGTGGCTCAGTGATCATGTCGAGAGCGATTCCCGGCGCGAGGCTGGAGATGCTGGAGCACTGCGGCCACAGCGTGATGAACGACCAACCGGAAAAGCTGATCACCCTGGTGCAGGGTTTCCTGGACGAAATGAACTCCAAGAATTAGGCGGGAGCAGGGTACTCGGCCAGCCGTGCCGAAAGCGGAACCCGCCGTTTTGAAGGATGCGGGAGATGTCGATCGAGGATGAGGTGATCAGGCGCTGCACCGAGCGCGGGGTGACGATCAGTGTTGCCGAAAGCTGCACCGGCGGACTGATCGGTTCGCTGCTGGTCGATGTGGCGGGCAGCTCGAAAGTGTTCGCTGGTGGCATCACGGCGTATCACAACGCCCCGAAACGGCAGCTTCTGAACGTGCCGCGTGAGCTGCTGGAAGCTCATGGGTCAGTGTCCGAAGCAGCGGTCAAAGCGATGGCGGCAGGCGCCCGTGCGGCGTTCAACACAACGCTTGCGATCGGCGAAAGCGGCATCGCCGGCCCCGGCGGCGGCTCGGCGGCCAAGCCTTCCGGCACAGTCTTCGTCGGACTCGCCTCGCCCACCGGCACGGTCGTTGAGCGTTACGTCTTCCCCGGCTCGCGCCGGGCCTACAAAATGCAGGTCGCCGAGGCGGGTCTGGCGCTGGTCCTGCGCTGGCTGGACGAAGGCGGAAACGGGTAAAGCCCAAAGGCTCATCGGGGTCGCAACTGCACTCAAGCAGTGGGTACTCGCCCGTCGATGGTCCGGGAGGATTACACGAGAGCCAGTACGCCCGAGCGCAATGTGGAGACGCGTGCGCAAGCCATCGAGGCGGCCCCCGCCGCGCTCTGTTCGCTATTTTCGAGACTGCGCCGGTCACATGTCATGTTGGCAGAGAGGACCCCGTAGTAGGCGGTCAATGCGAGAGTGCCGCTCGCCCTCAGGTTCAGCAAACTCTTGCAGCCAGTGGTGCAAGTACGTCTCATCAAGGTGCTCTTGCACTTTGACGATATTCTCGATGTCGAACCAGTCCTTGGGGCGGTTGAATAACGCTTTGCAGAGAATCAAGTCTTCGGCGGATATGACGGGAATTGTTGTACCGATATAGTCCACTTCGCGGGTGCGTGGTGCCATCGCGGCGTGAAAGGGGGTGTTGGCAAAGAACAAGTCAACGGGGAGCGTCTCCCACCGCAACCTCGTCTGGGAGATGGTCCTCAGTTCGCGTTCTGCTCTCTCTCGGTCGGCAATGGGAAAGACCATAGCCAGCGCGTCCAGGACCCGCTGATGCTCTGAAGCTTGCAAGGCGATATTGATATCCACGTCGTGCGTGTAGCGAGGCGTGCCCCAGTAGGCCAGGGCGATTGCGCCGCCGAAGGCGTGTGGAACCCTGGCCCCGGCGAGCGCCTGGTGAATGACGACAATTTCATCAGGCAAGAATTCATTCATAGACCGTGATTATTTCAACATGCCGTGGCGTGAGCACGAGTCGTCTCGCGTCATCGTTCTCTTCAATAACATGCGGGACTGCACTGTGCATCGCTTTACCACGGCGGCGCAAGCGATACAGCGTCTGACCTCGCACTGCCTCACTGGCCGCTCGCCAGAACAGGATATCTTCCCGGTCATGTTCCAACGAATTGCCAACAATCCGTGCACGGAATTCTGCCTTCGTCACTGGTTGTGGTATCTGTTCGTTATTTTCCGTCATAGACATAGTATGCACTAACTTTGCAAGTTTGGACCATTTTAAGGACGCGCCGGCATACAGCAATTGGACCGTTGCCTGGACGCCGACACTCGGGATGCAGGTTACCGTGGCGACGGACAGCGTCGTTCCCGGCGTCGGACTGATCATTGTGGCGGCAGGCACGTTTCGTAAATCCGCGCGCGCATCGCTGAGGCCGAATTCAGCCCCGTCTATTCGATCGGGCCATGCCACTTTTGAATCGCGAGAGAGTTCGTTCGGTACGACTACGCCCTATACGGATGCCTCGTCCAGCCGCGACGCCAGGTCGGTGTCTTTTTCTGTCACGCCGCCTTCATCGTGTGTGGTCAGCGCGAGCGTGACGCAGTTGTAGCGGATGTCGATGTCTGGATGATGCCCGGCGGCTTCGGCGAGTTCGGCGACCCGGTTGACGAACGAAACCGCTGAGGGAAAGTCTACAAACTGGAAATTGCGCCTGATTCCATCGTGCTCCGATCGCCAGCCTGGCAGCCGGTCGAGCGCCGCTGATAGCTGCTCATCACTCAATACAGACACGTCAGATTTCCGCCAATTGGACCATTTCGGCATTGTTATTCCCTCACAGGATCTGATACATTTGCAGGGTACAGCACAGACGTTCGTATCATGGCCGCTGTGCGTCCAAAGCCTCCTCCAACTCCGACAAGGAGCGCCTCTGTGCCCCTCGATTCGATCATCGTTAAAGGCGCCCGCGAGCATAACCTCAAGAATATCGACGTCGTCATTCCGCGCGACCAGCTAGTGGTGATTACCGGGCTATCGGGCTCTGGCAAAAGCACGCTGGCGTTCGACACGATTTACGCCGAAGGTCAGCGCCGTTACGTCGAGTCGCTGTCCGCCTACGCCCGCCAGTTCCTCGGCCAGATGGAAAAGCCCGATGTCGATTACATCGAGGGGCTGTCGCCCGCCATCTCGATCGATCAGAAGGGCACCAGCCGCAACCCGCGTTCAACCGTTGGCACCGTCACCGAGATTTACGACTACCTGCGCCTGCTGTTCGCACGAGTCGGGATTCCGCACTGCCCCAACTGCGGCCGGGTGATCGAACGGCAGACGGTGCAGCAGATCGTGGACGCGATCCTCACTATCGACCCCGGTATGCGGCTGATGATCCTCGCGCCAGTGATCCGCGATCGCAAGGGCGAGCACACACATGTGTTTGAGGATGCCCAGCGGGCAGGCTTCGTCCGTGTACGGGTGGATGGTCAGGTGATGGAGGCGACTGATGACATTCGTCTCAACAAGCAGAAGAAGCACTCCATAGAGGTCGTCGTCGACCGGATCGTCACAGAGGATCCGGCCGAGCGGGCGCCCGAAGAGTCGAGCAGGCTGGCTGATTCGGTTGAAACCGCGCTCAAGCTGGGCGCCGGTGTGGTGCTCGTTGCGATCGAAGGCGAGGCGCAGCGCATTTTCTCGGAGCAGTTCGCCTGCGCATTCTGCGGCATCAGTATCGGTGACATTGCGCCGCGAAACTTCAGCTTCAACAGTCCCCACGGCGCCTGTCCAACCTGCACGGGGCTCGGCGTCAAAATGGAGCTGGACCCCGAATTAATCGTGCCAAACAGGGAGCTTTCGCTCGCGGCAGGGGCGATTCACCCCTGGGCGCGTTCGGGCACCACGAGCATGTGGCACAGCAAGATGGTCGAAGCGCTGGCCCGCACCAACGGTTTCTCCGTGAACACGCCGGTTAAAGACCTCGACCCGGTGCATCTCCAGCTCGTGCTCTACGGCAACGGCGGCAAGCCGGTCTCCGTCCGATACACCAATCAGTACGGACGCTCACATACATACGAGACGAACTTTGAGGGCACGATTCCCAACCTGGAGCGCCGCT
>JBBRGK010000194.1:0-6182 GCA_038240805.1 Dehalococcoidia bacterium
GGCGAGGGCGGCTTCGCAGCCTGCGTGGCCAGCGCCGACGACGACTACGTCGTAAAGCGGGACGCCATCAGTGCTGATGGGATTCGCCATCGTGCAAGCCCCTCCGGGAGACAGCAAGGCCGCGGAAGAGATCCTCCCGCGGCCGTACCAATGGTCAAGCTATGACTGGTCAGTCTGCTGACGGAAGAACCTTGGGCTGCAAGAGGGTCATCGCCTTATCGCAGCACTCCACGGCACCGTCACCTGGCTTAATGCAGAGCACTTCCGTGCCACAGTCCTCGCAGTGAAACCGTTTACCGAGCTGATTTGGCATTCAAATCCACCTATTGCTTGAGCTGCATGGGCTTGCCGCAGCACCCGAGTGCGCCGCTGCCCGCTTTGGTTACGATCATTTCCGAGTTACAGTTCGTGCACTGATAACGCTTACCAACTTGATTTGCCACGACCTCATTCCGCCTTTGTGAGGTGTACGCGGGCCGGAAAACAGCAGTTCGGATCCGCCACGCGTCCGGCCCTAATCTAGCGCCTGCAAGCTCACTGAGTCAACGCGCAGTCAGACGCCGATGTTACTCAGCGAGTCAGCGGTTGACCCGCGCCGCAATCGCACGGTAAAGTTTGAGCTACAACTGAATATCGTTCTTATCAAGAGAGGTGGAGGGATACGGCCCTGCGAAGCCCGGCAACCGAGTTCGCTCAACAGGCGAAAAGCGGTGCCAACTCCGGCCCGACCTAGATCGGGCGAGATAAGAGATAACATACCGCAAGGTATTGATGCTCTGCTTCACCTCTTCTCCGCGAAGAGGTTTTTTGTTGTCCGTTTTTCCGAGGAGGTGTCCGTTATGACCTTTGCCCGAGCCCTACGCTGCCGTGAATGCAGGCGCGAATACCCGCTAGCCGCGCTGCACGTCTGCGAGTTTTGTTTCGGCCCGCTCGAAGTTGACTACGATTACGCGGCAATCGCGCAGGCGACGAGCCGCGGCAGGATCGCGCGCGGGCCGGACACGATGTGGCGGTACGTGGACTTCCTGCCCGTCGATGCCGAGTCGCGCATCGACCTCCATGCCGGCTTTACGCCTCTCGTCCGCAGCAAGAACCTTGCCGAACGGCTCGGCCTGCGCGAGTTATACATCAAGAATGACACGGTCAACCCGACCTGGTCGTTCAAAGATCGGGTGGTCGCCGTAGCGAGCTCTCGCGCTCGTGAACTCGGCTTCACCACGCTTGCCTGCGCTTCGACCGGCAATCTGGCAAACAGCGTCTCCGCGCACGCGGCGCGGGCGGGATTGAAGGCCTACGTATTTATCCCTTCCGACCTCGAGCAAGGCAAGGTGCTGGGCTCAGCCATCTATAACCCGACACTCGTGGCAGTGGACGGCAACTACGATGAAGTGAACCGGCTCTGCGCCGAGCTTGGTGACCGGTATCCGTGGGCATTTATGAACATCAACGTTCGCCCGTACTACTCCGAGGGTAGCAAAACGCTCGGCTTCGAGACGGTGGAGCAGCTTGGCTGGAGGGTGCCCGACCACTGCGTAGCTCCGATCGCCAGCGGCTCCCTGTTCACCAAGATCTATAAAGGCTTCAAGGAATTCGCTGCGGTCGGGTTGATCGATGCCGTGCATACCCGCATGTCGGGAGCGCAGGCCGATGGATGCTCACCCGTCGCCACGGCGTATCGAGAGGGATCCACGAACTTTCGCCCTGTTAAGCCGAAGACGATCGCCAAGTCGCTCGCTATCGGTAACCCTGCGGATGGCTATTACGCGCTCAAGCAGCTGGCAGAAACGAATGGCGCCTGCGCTTCAGTCAGCGACGAAGAGGTCATCGAAGGCATGAAACTTCTTGCCGAGACGGAGGGGATCTTTGCCGAAACTGCGGGCGGGGTCGTGATCGCGTCGCTCAAGAAACTGGTTGAAGCTGGCACAATCCGGCCGGATGAGCTGACAGTGGCGTATATTACGGGCGCGGGTCTCAAAACGCAGGAAGCGATCAGCGACCACGTCATTCAAGCGCTGCACATCGCACCGACCGTACAATCGTTTGAAGCGAAGCTCGGCGAACGTCTGGCAGCGACCGCAACCGCCGGCTGACGCGAAGGACCACGCAGCCGGATTGCGCCGGCGGGAAGCGGGAGTTATGGCATCCAGACGCGTGCGCTTCACTTTTCCTCCGGGGCTGATCACGCTGCCGATCATTTACGAGATCGGCCACCAGTTTCAGATCGTGACCAACGTCCGCATGGCTGACGTCGATGAAAAGGTCGGCTGGGTTGTGCTCGAACTGGAGGGCGATGCAGGCGAAATCGACCGCAGCCTCGACTGGGCCCAGGCAAAAGGCGTCCGTGTCGATCCGATCGAGGGCGATGTCGTCGAAGGATAGGGCACCAGGCATCGAAAGCAGGAGAACCGACAGGTGAGTGTGACGGTCAAAATTCCCACCCCGCTGCGCAGGCTGACGCAGGATAAGGATATCGTGCAGGTCGACGCTGGCTCGCTGGCAGAAGCGATCAGCGGACTGGATTCCAGCTTTCCAGGAATCAAGGAACGCATCTGCGATGAGGCGGGCGAGCTTCGGAGATTCGTCAACGTGTACATAAACGGTGAAGATGTGCGCTTTCTCTCGGGGCTGCAGACTCCGCTGAAGCAAGGTGACGAAGTCAGCATCGTGCCAGCGGTCGCCGGCGGTTAGCTCCCTGAGCGGCAGGTTAGCCCAACCTCGGGAGTTGCCGTGAGCGACCAGCGTTACTTTGAGGACTTCGCTCTCGGCGACATCTTCAGGGCGCCATCGAAGACCCTGACAGACGCCCACTTTCTCTTTTTCGCTGGACTCACAGGCGACAATCATCCGCTGCACTACGACGTGGAGTATGCAAAGAACACCCGTTTCGGCCGGCCGGTGGCGCATGGGCTACTGCTGGCGTCGATGACCGCGCTGGGGGCGGGTGTGCTGGCGCCGCTTGTTCAGGAATCAATCATCGCATTCGTCGAGCAGTCTGCGCGGTTCCTGGCGCCGGCATTTGTCGGCGATACGATCTACCCGGAACTTGAGGTCACTGAACTGACGGGCAAGACCCGGTCGGGAGTTCTCGGCTTCACCGCCCGGCTGAAGAATCAACGCGGCGAAACGATACTCGAAGGCCGCCATGTCTACTTGATCCGACGCCGCGACGCCCTGGAGAAAGCTAATGCCGGCTGAAGAACTCGATCACCGCCACTTCGATACGCTTTGCGCCGAGACAGAGCCTCAGCCTGAATCGGTAACCCGGCCGCTGACGATGCCGATCGTCACTGCGGCGGTGTTCCAGGTCGATAGCCTGGAGACCGTGGACGACCTCTACGAGGGGCGTTCGACCGGCTACGTCTACACGCGGGATGGGAACCCTAATCAGACCGTGCTCGGCGATCTGGTTGCGCGCCTGGAAGGCGCCGAAGCCGGACTTGCCGCAGCGAGCGGCATGGCGGCGATCACGGCGGCGATCCTGCCGGGCCTGAAGCAGGGCGACCGCATTGTGGCCGGGCACGATCTCTATGGCCGGACGATGGGCATGTTACGTGGACCGCTGGCTGCGCTTGGAGTTCAAACCACGTTCACAGACCTGACCGACATCGCTGCCGCCGAGCGGACGCTCGCCGAGCCGGCGGCCGTTGTGATCGTTGAGTCGATCAGCAATCCACTCGTGCGTGTGCCCGACCTGCCGGTTCTGGCCGAGCTTGCCCATCGGGCCGGCGCCCGTCTCGTTGTCGACAACACGTTTGCTTCGCCCTATCACTGCCGGCCGCTGGCGCTGGGTGCCGATGTGGTCATTCATAGCGGCACGAAGTATTTGGGCGGCCACAGCGACGTGACGAATGGGGTACTGGTCGGCACCACCGACTTCGTGACTCTGGCTCGCGCGACGGTCGTGACGTTCGGCGCTTCGGCGAGTCCCTTCGACTGCTGGCTGACCGCCCGCGGCATCAAGACGCTCGCTTTGCGCATGCGCCAGTCCTCAGCTAACGCGCTCGAAGTGTCGAATTTTTTGAGCGGCAGACCCGACGTGGCCGAGGTACATTACCCGGGGCTGCCGGGGCACCTCCACCACGAGCGGGCGACTCGACTGCTTACAAATGGTTTCAGCGCGATGGCTGCTTTCGAACTGCGCGGAGGCGAGCCAGCAGCATCGCGCTTCGTGCGTGCACTGCGCCATATCCGCCTGGCACCAAGTCTCGCTGATGTCAGCACCACGATCTCTCACCCGGCCAAGACATCACACCGGGGTTATACCGCCGAACAACGGGAAGAGATCGGTATTACTTCCGGCCTGATCCGGCTTTCAGTCGGGATCGAGTTTGCCGGCGATATTATCGATGACCTCCGCCAGGCTCTCGACGCTGCGCGATAGTGCATTGGCGCCGGCAAAGCGCGGATCACAGAATCGCTCCAGCTTGCCGAAGCGCTTCGATCTCCTGTGGATCGAAGCCGACCATCTGAAAAACCTCATCGTTGTGTTCGCCCAGTGCGGGCGAGGCGCGTTGCACCCTCGTGGGCGTCGCACTCATGCGGACGGCAGGTGAGCTACCGCGCAACGGACCGACCAGAGTGTGCTCGTACTCGGCGATGTAGCCGTTCGCCAGCACCTGGGGATCGGTCCACAGCTCGTCCACAAACCGTACGGGGCCGGATGCGATGTCGTTCTCGTCCAGGTGAGCGAGCCATTCTTCGGTCGTGCGGGTGCGCATGATGCCCTCGCACTCCAGGACCAGCGCTCGTCCGACCGCTGCCATATCTTCGCTCGCGGGATTGAAGTCACTGTCGTAGCGACGATCGTGGAAGCCGAGCGCCCGCCGAAAGCGCGCCCGCGGGGCAGGTCCGAGACAGCCGACCGCGATGTAGCCGTCTCTGGTCTGGTACACGCGGTAGTAGACCGCACCGAGCAGTTCCGGTGTGAGCGCCCGGCGCTTTTCGTAAATCTCAGCCATCGATGCACCACGCTCGCGCGCTTCGCCGAGCGATTCGAGGCGGGCTGCACGGGTGTCAGTGTCCATGGCGACAATTTCCTTGAACCCCGCCTGGAGCATCAGCGCAGTGTGCAGCAGGCTGGAGTTGATCGCCTGTCCCTCGCCCGTCTTCTCACGGTGGTAGAGCGCGGCCGTGATCGCCCACGCCATCAAGGCGCCCGTTAATGCGTCGGCCGGCGCGAAGTTCACGATCTGCGGCACACCGGCTTCATTCAGCACTGCGCTTGAGGTAACGAGGCCGCTCATCGCCTGCGCGATGATGTCGTAACCGCGCCGCTTTGCATCCGGCCCCTGCTTACCAAATGCCGTGTTCTCGCAGTAAATGATGTCTGGCTTAATCGCCCGCACGGCCTCATAGCTGAGGCCGAGCTGCTCTGCGACACCCGGTCTGTAGTTGATCACGACGACATCTGCCCAGCGTAACAGTGCCGTGCGTACGGCCGCGGCCGCCGGATGCTTGAGATCGAGGGCGATTCCGCGCTTGCCCCGGTTCTGGTTCATGTACGCCCGGCTCTCTTTGGGCATGAACTCGGCCTGTAAGCGCCACGGTTCGCCTTCGGGTGGTTCAACCTTGACGACGTCGGCGCCCATCTCGGAAAGCAGGGACGACGCCATCGGCCCGGCGATTATCTGACTGCAATCAAGAACCCGGATTCCCTCAAGTGCACCGGCCACGCATGTCACCTCGTGTTTGCCCTGTTCGAGCGGCGATCATCAAACAGGTTTCGCCTGTTCATCCGACCTGAGGCAGAGCCTAGCCGTTTGCAGGCGAAGGGGAAAGATGTATCGGCGTCCCGGTCTGTTGTTAGCCCTCGACAGACCGTGTACAATGTTGATAGATTTAGTCATCATTAGAAATGGTTGAACCGGCAGAAACCGCTGGCCAGGGAAGGAGAACGCGCGCCGTGAAAGTGTCCACCAAGGGCGACTACGGTGTGCGCGCTCTGATCGAACTGGCGCTACACTTCGGCGAGGGCCCCCTGCAAAGCGCGGAGATCGCTGCGCGCCAGCGAATCCCTGAGCCATACCTTGACCACCTGCTCACGACCCTGCGGCGAGCCGGGTTTATTCGCAGTGTTCGTGGCCCTCAGGGCGGCCATGAGCTGGTGCGCGAACCGGCCGGAGTGCATCTCGACGATGTTCTGGCGGCGCTCGAGGGCTCCCTTTCACCGAGCGCCTGCCTGG
>JBBRGK010000195.1:0-6142 GCA_038240805.1 Dehalococcoidia bacterium
CGGGCTCACGGTCGGGACGAACGAAATCCGAGCGTCAGGGTTCACTTCTGAACATGTAATATCCATGAAATACGCCGCGCTACGACGCGTCGATCGAGATACGCGATGCTTTTCGGCCTCTCTGTTATGGAAATGAGAGGAAAAGCGATGAATTGCGACCCATTGCTGTACGCGGTCGAGGTGATCAAAGCTCGTCCGTGGTCTGGCCGGATAAGCCCGGCTGTGCCCGGTTCGCCCTGCTACCCCTCTTCGTGAAGCCCGCTACAATCTCAAAGGCTCGCGCCGACGGCCACTGATCGGCCGGTGTGGCTACGGACCCGGACTGCATGGAACTCGACGAACACGGTCCGAACGCTATTTGACGGGGGACGAGAGCATTAGCGGCAAGCGACGAACCCTCGCGGCGCTCCTTCTTGCGTGCCTCGCGACTGCCCTTCTCTCTACTCACGCGGGGCTTGTGCTCGCCGACCAACCAGCCACTTCAGCGACCGTGACACCGACAGACGGTCTGAATCTGCGCAGCATCCCTGGCACTACCGGAACCGTGCTGCTCGTCATCCCTGGCGGCACCGTCGTGACCCTTACCGGCCCGCCCACCGCCGGCAACTGGTATTCCGTGCAATATTCGGGCCTCTCGGGCTGGGTCGATGGACAGTACCTGGTCGTTACTCCGCCGCCGGCCAATTCGACCATCGCAGCCACCCCAACCTCAAGCGGCAGCACCGGTGCGACCACCAGCACGATAACAACCACCGCTACCGCCATTGCCACAGCTGCGCCTGCAAGCGCCTCTGCTGGCAGCGCCGCCAGCACGGCGACCGTTACATCATCGGACGGCCTCAATCTCCGCAGCGGTCCCGGCGCCTCGAACAGCATCATCACACTCCTGCCGAATGGCAGCGCGGTAAACGTCACCGGAGCCCTCGTCGGCCCCTGGGCGCCGGTCAGCTACAACGGCATAACCGGCTGGGTAGACGGCGCCTTCCTCAATGCAGACAGCAACGGCACGACGATCGCCGCCAATGCCGCCTCTGCTACCGGCGGCGCCAGTTTGAGCTCAGCGGCCCCGACCCGATCGGCATCGGTTGCGGTGGCATCCGTGACCCCGCCCAGCACGTCCGACATGGGCAAACAGGGTCCGGTCGAGTCGGGTCTGCCGGTGGCGCAACCGCCCTCCGGAGAGGTGCTCAAGTTCATCTGGCCGGTCGCATCGCGGCGGATCTCCACCCGCTTCAGCGGTTATCACCAGGCGATCGACATCGATGAGTTTCCTGCCGGCCACAATCCGGTCAGGGCGATCGCCGACGGCATCGTCACTTTTTCTGGCGGTGATGCCTGCTGCAGTTACGGCCTCTATGTGATCATCCAGCACGCCAACGGCTTCTCATCGCTCTACGCGCACTTCTCCGGTCTTGAAGTGCAGATGGGTCAGGCAGTGACGCAGGGACAGGAGATCGGCCGCAGCGGCAGTACCGGCCGTTCGACCGGAGCGCACCTGCACTTTGCTATCTACTATCACCACGATCCACTCGATCCGCTCAGCGTTCTCCCCCCGGGCGCCGACTTCGAGTAGGGCATGTAGTACCAACTCGGCTAAAGGGTGGCGTCAGCTTCGAACACGCGCCCTTTACCGGCTGCCTTGGCGCGATAGAGCGCTCTGTCCGCCGCGTGCAGCAGCCGGGTGGACGCCGTCTCCTCAGCGGCAGCGAACGCCATGCCGATGCTCGCCCCCACAGCGATTTCACCACCACGCGTGTCGATAGGCGGCTGCAAACTGACGAGTAACCGCTGTGCGATCTCCATCGCCGTTGCGGCGTCCACGCCATCGAGCAGGACGACAAACTCATCGCCACCAAAACGCGCCACCGTGTCTTCATCTCGCAGCTCTGACTGCAGCCGCTGCGCGACTTCGACGAGCACCGCGTCTCCGGCCGGGTGTCCCTGGGTGTCGTTCACACGTTTGAAGTCATCGAGATCGACGTATAACACGGCGACGCCAGCGCGGTCTTCGCGGCGAAGGGCAGCCCAGAGGCGCTCATCAAACAGCAGGCGGTTCGGCAGTCCAGTGAGCGGGTCGTGCAACGCTTTACGGGCCAGCGCCTCCTCGCGTATCTGCCGCCCCGTGGCATCGCGAATGTGAATGACCAGTCCCCGGACGTGCGGGTCATCCAGGGCATTGGTTGAAAACAGGGTCACCGGATGCCAGCCGCCGTCCTTCCGTCGAAACCGGTAGGCCACTTCAAACTGCGGCGCGTCCGGCTGCGTCATCCGGCGCCGGTTGAGCATCGCGGCCGTGGCCACCTCATCGGGATGAATGATCGCCGCACCGAGCGTTCCGATCAGTTCGTCTGGGGAGTACCCAAGCATGTCCGCGCCCGCGGGGCTGATGTAGCGGATGATCCAGTTCTCATCGATCACTGTCAGGTTGTCCGGGCCGTATCGCAGCAGGGCGCTGAGAAACTGCTCATTGGCACGAACGGAGGCAAGATCGGCTGCTAGCTCCGAATCAGCGAGCACCCTTTGCAGAGCGGGCGTTACCAAACTCGTGACCGCCTCCAGCATCGCTCCTACGCGTCCGCCGAACTCAGCGTTCTGCCCGGACAGCAGGGTGAGCACTCCCAGCGGCCTGCCGTCGGCTCCAGTGACCTCTCGCCGGTGTGAGCGGTTTACACCAATTGCCGGCACAGGCGAGGGTTCAGATTGCAACTCCAGAACGAGGCGGCCGCAGCTTTTGGCACCGGAGAGCAGCGCGTACAGGCCGTCGCCATGCGAAGCGACTGCGTCAACTACCTCGGACGGCGTCATCGCGGCCTGGAGGAGCGCACTCAGCCGAAGCAATACCGGCATCAGCGCAGGAATCAGCACAGCTTCGGTGGATCGAGCGCCGGGTATCGCGGTGTTCGGCGTTTGCGGGGCAGCCTGTCCCCTGGCGCGGGTCATCTGCTCAACTCGAACTGACGGACCGATGGCATGGCTAGAACCCCTATGTTCGGGATTCTACAGGATCGGTCGCAAGCCAGGTACGGCAGCCCCAACGCGGACGGATAGAATCTGTTACAGGCCGGACGGATAGTTTCTCAATTGCAAACGGCAGTATGTGCTGCTGTCGCAGTCCATCTACCATGCGAAGCAGACACCCCCTCGGTGTCCGCAACAGCAAAGATGGCCCTGCGGCGTTGGCTCCCCGCGAGGCCATCTTTGTGCCTGGATTCGTTCAGACAGCCGTCCCTATCGGATGAGCGTACAGATCCCCGTTACTAAATTGATGATAGACCCGACCGGACAGAAGCCGTTGTTCTGAAGCGGGACGCAGCCGCCGAGCGACGGCGCCAGGAAGAAGCCGAAGGGGCAACCACCTCCCTGGGTAGGCGGTATGCAATTGCCGTTGGCCAGGGGGAAGCCAGCGTTGCACCCGGCCGATCCGATCGGCAGACAGCCACCGATCACGGGGACAAAGCCGATCGGGCAACCCTGTGCGGTCGAAACCGGGACACAGCCGAAGTTGGTCGCAATCGAACCGACGGGACAGGTGCCGGGCTGAGTCGTCTGCGCCTGAGAGGCCGTCTGCGAAGAAGCTGCGCCACCGCCCGTGACGCAGATGAAGACGCTCTGATTTGCCACAGCGGTGGTCGCGTCAACAGGCGCGCCTGGCGAGGCAAAGTAGATGGCCAGGTAGACGTGCAGAGGGTTGTTATACTGCCAGATGCTGTTCACGATTCCCGACGGCTGAACGAGCGTCACGATCGTCGTGGCCTGCGTCACCGCGCCAACGCCATTGCCGATCACTACCTCGTTACAGCCGGGCGAAACCGGGGTGGCCGCAACAGAGACGGGTGCAGTCGCGGGCAGCACGCAGACGCCGCCGGAGAGTGTGGAGCCCGCCGGGCAGGTGCTGCCTGAGATCGGCACGCAGAAGCCGCCGGACAGGGTGGAACCGGCCGGGCAGATGCTGCCTGTGATCGGGACGCAGCCACTGAGGGCAGGGACAAAGACAAAGCCGTTCGGGCAACCAAATGGGTTTATCTGCGCATCGGCCGGTTGGGCGGTGAAGTTCGTTGCACCAAACACACCCAGGGTAAGCATGACCGCGGCGACCACGGTCCATCTGGTTCGAACTCGTAGCTGGCTCATGTCAAGAACCCCCTCTCGCTCAGCAGCGCCCTTCAGCGCAGAACACACTTTACGATTTACGGTAACTACATGCATCATCCCGTACATGAGCAAACTCTCAGGTGGCAGAAAACCCGTCAAGGGCACGCTGGATGAAGATCTCCGTGCTGCCCAGGTATTGCAACGGGTCCAGCGCCTCGTCTATCTCCTCATCGGATAGTGCTGCGCGGATCGACTCGCTCTGCTGAGCCGCCCGACGCAGGTTCACGCCGGTACGCGTCGCCTCCTGGCAGGCCTCCCTGACCAGGCGAAACGCAGCGGTCCGGCCGAGTTTGCCAGCAAGCGCGATCGTCAACGCCTCGGACATGATCAGGCCCTTGGTGCGCTGCACGTTCTCGCCCATCTGGCCGACATGAACGACCAGCCCATCCAGCGCCGCGCGAACCCGTGCAACGGCCCCTGCTGTATAGCAGAAGAGGTCGGGAATTGCTGCCCATTCCGCCTGCCAGTTGCCGGCACCGCGCTCATGTTCCTGCGCCATGCCGCCCAGCACGGCCGGCACCAGCGCAATCGCCAGCCGAGCGGCGGCGACCGCGAACGTTGCTTCGACAGGATTCTGCTTCTGCGGCATGGCGGACGATCCGCCCTTCCCCGAGCCTGCCGCCTCCGACACCTCGCCGACCTCAGTCTGTGAGAGCAGGACGAGGTCGGTGGCGATTTTCGCCATCGCCCCGGCGATCACGCCGAGTGCAGCCGCGACATCGGCAATACGATCGCGCTCCGTGTGCCAGGGGAGCTCGGGCACGCCCAGGTGAAGCGCCTGTGCCAGCAACTCTGTCACCCGGATGCCCCTATTACCCATGTCACCCAGCGCAGCAAGGGTGCCTGCGGCGCCGCCGAACTGGACGACCAGGGCCCGCTGCCTCACCTCATCGATCCGGCTCAACTGCCGCGTCACCAGCGCCAGCCACCGGGCGGCTTTCAGCCCGAACGTGATCGGCAGTGCATGCTGCAACAGGGTTCGTCCCGGCATCAGCGTCTTCCGGTGCTCGCCAGCCAAACCGGCACAGAACCTGCCGATCGCAAGCAGGTCCTGCCGTAGCACGTGGAGCGCGTCGCCCATCTGCATCACGAGGGCGGTGTCGATCGTGTCCTGGCTAGTGGCGCCCCAGTGGACGAACCGGCCGGCATCAGCCTCCACCAACTCTGTCAGACGCTGCACGAGCGGGATCACGGGCGTCCCGGTCGGCGCTGCATCGCGATATAGCGCCGCCACATCGATCAGGTCAACCTGGCAGGCGGCCGCGATCGCCTGCGCGGCGTCGACGGGGATGACACCAGCCGCCGCCTCAGCGCTGGCAAGGGCCGCTTCGAAGGCAAGCATTCTCCCAACCGTCGCTTCGGCAGAGAACAGAGAGGACATCTCTTCGGTCGTAAAAAGTGGATTGACCATGTTGCGTATATGTGTAACCGGAAACTACAGGTTAAAGAACACCGTCTCGCCCTCACCCTGCAGCACGATGTCGAAGCGGTAGACGATCTGCCCTTCGTTCGAGGAGCGCGGGGCGAGCAAGGTCGTCCTGCGGCCGGCCGGGACGAGCTGCAGAATCGGGTCCGTCCCTGCCGCTTCGGTCTCTTCAGCGTCGCCAGCGAAATAGAGCCGCGTAGAAAGGTGGTTCAGCAGGCCGCGGGCGTGAACGGTGATACAGATATGCGGCGCCTGCCACCTCTCGGCGTCGAACGGCACCACGCCGGGCTTGATGGTCTCGAAGCCATACCAGCCGGCGGCGTCCGTGCCCGTTCGCCCGAATCCGGTGAACTCTGCGTCCGACGGCAACGAGTCGCGGTCGGCTGGGTGCTGATACCGGCCACGGTGATCCGCCTGCCAGATCTCGATCACAGCGTCGGGCACCGGTTCTCCGTCGCCGTCGAGCAGGCGACCCTCGACACGAATCCGTTCTCCGGCGATCTCCTGGCCCGCGAGCACGCTGAGGTCATCGCGCAGCAGGGAAGGCCCGAAGAACGGTCCGAC
>JBBRGK010000196.1:0-6091 GCA_038240805.1 Dehalococcoidia bacterium
CAGGATCTCCCATACTGCGAAACCGATCGGCGCTTTCTACTCGACCGCTACGTCGAAGGGACGTGCCCTCATTGCGGGTACACGCTGGCCCGTGGGGATCAGTGTGACAACTGCGGCCGTCCGCTCGATCCGATTGACCTGATCGACCGTCGTTGCAAGTTTTGCGGCAACCCGCCTGACATCCGACCCACGGAGCACCTGTTTCTGAAGCTTTCGGCATTTCAGGAGCCGATGCGCGAATGGCTCGCCGACGGGGTCAAGGCAACCTTCTGGCGCAAAAATGTCCTCAATTTCTCACTCGGTATGCTCAATGAAGGGCTCCACGACATCGCCATTACCCGCGATCTCGACTGGGGCATTCCGGTTCCGATTGAAGGCTGGGAGAACAAGCGCATTTACGTCTGGTTTGAGGCCGTGATCGGCTACTTATCGGCGGCCAAAGAGTGGGCGCAACTGAGGGGAACGCCTGAGGCATGGCGTGATTTCTGGGAAGACCCCGAGGCCCGTGGATACTACTTCGTGGGCAAAGACAATATCTGGTTCCACGCCGTAATCTGGCCCTGCCTGTTGATGGGATTCGGCGGCCTCAACCTTCCGTACGACATCCCCGCCAATCAGTACGTCAATCTCGGCGGCAAAAAGTCATCGACCAGCCAGAACTGGGCGGTCTGGCTGCCCGATTACCTATCGCGCTACGACCCGGACCCGCTGCGATACTACCTTTCGGCGTCTATGCCCGAAACGTCTGACACCGACTTTACCTGGGGAGAGTTCCTGCGACGCAACAATGACGAACTCGTGGCGACCTGGGGCAACCTCGTCAATCGTGTCCTGACCCAGTTACCGCGGCATTTCGATGGCTGCGTGCCAGAGCCTTGCGATCTGGACGAGCGAGCGCTGAGCCTGATCGCGCGCTGTGAGACAACGCTGGATGAGGTCGGCAGCCACATCGCTGGCTGCCACTTCAGGGCAGGGATCGGCGCCGCAATGTCGCTGGCGCAGGAGGGTAACCGCTTCCTCGATGAAACGGCCCCATGGAAAGCCATCAGAGTAGATCGGCAGGCGGCGGCAAACTCGTTGTACACGGCGCTGGTGGTTATCGCCGCGCTGCGGACGGCGTTCTATCCGTACCTGCCCCACAGCAGCGGCACTCTGAACGGCTACCTGGGTGAAAAAACGACGATCGAAGAGCTTGGCTGGAAGCTTGTGGCTCCAGAACCGGGCAAGCTGCTTCCGCCTTCGCAGACGCTATTTAAAAAGCTCGATCCGTCGATCGTGGATGAGGAGGAGGCGCGGCTCGGCTCGTGAATATTCTGCAGTCGTCGCCGTACCTCGATTCCCACGCCCACATTCAAGCACCACAGTTTGATGGAGACAGGACTGCCATGCTCCTACGTGCGCACATGGCAGGAGTTGGCACGATCATCTGTTCGGCAGACGACGAAGCATCCAGCAACGCCGCCGTACAACTCGCCCATCGTGAGCCAGGTGTTTGGGCGACGGTCGGGATTCATCCGCATGAGGCCTCTGGCGCAGACGCAGAGACGTTCCGGCGCCTTGCCAAATTGGCAGCCGATTCACGTGTGGTTGCCGTGGGTGAGATTGGGCTCGACTACTACCGCGACCTGTCGCCTCGCGCAGTGCAACGCAAGGTTTTCGGGCAGGGGCTGTCGCTGGCGACGGAGCTGCAGTTACCAGTCGTGATTCACTCACGCGACGCGGTCGAAGACACCTACGCGGCGTTGTACGAGTGGCGCGGCGCTCAGACAACAATGGGTCCCTCTCGCACCGGCGTCATCCACTGCTACAGTTATGATGTCCCCTGGGCAGAGCGGTTTCTCGAGCTTGGCTTTCACATCTCCCTTCCCGGCACGGTAACCTATCCAAAAGCTGAGGTGCTGCGGAACGTGGCAGCAATGGTCTCGGAGGAGGCGTTTCTGGTGGAAACCGACTGCCCGTATCTGCCGCCACAGTCGTGGAGGGGCAAGCGGAATGAGCCGTCGTATCTGGTGGAGACTGTCCAGCGGATAGCCTCCATCCGCGGCGTCGATCCGCTGTATCTCGCCGAGGCCACGGCTTCCAATGCGATCCGGCTCTTCCGTCTGGAGGAGCGGGCCGAAAGCATTGCCGGCGTGAGAGGGGCACATTGACGACGCGGACACTATATGGACCCGTCGCCGGCGATCTGCCGCTGGTTGAGGCGGCGCTGGCGACCGTGAAAGAGGTCGAGTACGAGCCGCTTGCGCGGATGCTGGCGCATGTTCTCGCTGGCGAAGGCAAACGGCTGCGACCCGCACTCGCGTTGCTTTCCGGCAAGTTTGGCGACTACAACCTTGCGACCCTCGTCCCTCTTGCTGCCTCGATCGAACTGCTTCACACAGCGACCCTGGTACATGACGATGTGATCGATGAAGCTCCCACACGTCGCGCTCGCGAAACCGCCAACACCCTCTACGGGAACGCCGCGAGCGTCATGTTAGGCGACTTCATGTTCGCCCACGCAGCCGATTTCATCGCCAGCACCGGCTCTGTCCGCCTGATTCGGCTTTTCTCCCGGACGATTATGTATATCGCTACGGGAGAGCTGCAGCAGGATGTCAGTGCATTTGATTACAGCAAAGGCATCCGCGAATACTTTGCCCGCATCGCCGGCAAGACCGCTTCGCTGTTTGGAACTGCCTGTGAGGGCGGCGCTATCGCCGCTGGCTGCCCCGAATCATGGGTAGATGGGCTGCGTGACTACGGGTTCAACCTCGGCATGGCCTTCCAGATCGTGGATGATATCCTCGATTTCACGGGCAACGAGGCGCTGATGGGGAAGCCAGTTGGTGGAGACCTGATGGCGGGGACGTTGACGTTGCCGTCACTGCTTCTTGTCGAGCGCTCACAAGGCGATAACCCGGTACGGCGACTATTCTTGAGCAAGCGAAACCGGAAGCAAAGGCTGGCCGAAGCGCTGGAAGCTATCCGCAGTGCAGGGGTTTTGCAGGAGGCCGAGTCGGTGGCGCGAGACTTCGTCCGACGCGGGATCGAAGCGATCGAGACCTTGCCGACCGGAGAAGCGAAGACTGCAATGCTCGACCTCGCCGAGCAGGTGCTTACGAGGTCAAGCTAAACGGCGCTGTGCTGAAATTCGTCAGACGCTATCGGAGCTCTTCGCCTTCGTCGCCTGCGTCTTACTATACGTCTCGACCGCAGCGAGCCGGTCCCGTTCAGCTGCAATCTGTTGTTTGATTCCGATTCGAGCGGCATCCCGAGCCACTTCGATGTCGCCCTTGAGCGGCCTTAGCTTTGGCTCCGGCTTGTTGATCTCGGGATGCTCGTTGGGGCGCACCGGACCGGTAACAAGGTTCTTCACTTCCTTTCCCAGATGCCAGTAAGTGCCCTTGTCCGGAATCCGCCGCGGATAGCCATCGCGGAATGTAAATGCATTAAACGACGTTGGCATCATACGCTTGCCGTCGCGGCTACAGACCGGACAGGATGCCGGGTCGGCGGCTTCGCGAATCGGCCGCAGCACTTCAAACACACCGTTGCAGGGTTCGCAGAGATACTCATAGACCGGCAAAAAAACCACCTCTATTCCCCGCCAGCGTCGCGGCACTGCGGGGCCACTTCAGACCAGATCACGACGCGCTTTATCCTATCACGCATCGCCGGCCAGGCGACCGCTTCACTGTGATGCCGCCCCCGCCGGTGGAGCCACGACGCTGGCAACGTCGTCATCAGCGGTCTGCGTCGCTGTACGTCTCGGCTCCCTCGCACCGGCGTGTCGGACAGCTTCGACAAAATCGAGCGACCGCGGATTTTTCTCAAGCAGATGCCGCACGTAGCCGCGCAGCAGGGTCTCTATCTCGGTCATCAGCTCGGTCGAAGGCCGCAGCCGTTCGGCATCCTCGAACGTGTTTCGATCGAGCAGGCGTAACACCTTCAAAGCAGGCACACTGAGCCGCCAGAGACCAATATTCGCATGCCGGCACTCGGGGCAGACAACGCCGCCGAGCGCGGCGCTGAACGAGTTCGCGACGGGCTCCAGAGCGTTCCGGCAGACAACGCACTGCCTCAGTTGCGGTCGATAGCCGAGATGGCTCAGAAGGTGAAGCTCGAAATAGCGCACGGCAAGCTCGCGTGTATCGCTGACCGCAAGGCGCTGCATCGTTTCGACGAGCAGCCGGAACACCGCGTAGTTTTCGGAGCGCAGCTCCGTAAACCGATCGACAAGTTCCGCGACGTACAGACCGCTCGCCAGCCGTTGCAAGTCCTCCCGCACCGGGAGAAAGCTTTCCACCGTCTCGCTCTGTGTGATCAGGTCCAGGTTCTGGCCGTGCGCCAGTAGCAGCGAGGTCAGGGTCAACTGTTCAAGATGCCCTGCCTTACGGCTGGTCTGCCTGCGAATGCCCTTGGCGACTGCGTCTATCTTGCCGAGCTGCGGTGTATAGAGCGTGATGATCCGGTCGGCTTCGCCCAGGCGCCGCTGCTTCAGAACCACCGCTTCTGTGCGGTATATGCGTGGGGCACGTCCGGGCACGGTCGCTCAATCGCGTTTCTAGACGAGTTGCCGGCCCTCGATGGCGCGGGTCAACGTCACTTCGTCTGCGTACTCAAGGTCAGCTCCCATGGCCAAACCGCGTGCCAGCCGCGTGACCCGCACGTTGAGCGGCGTGATCAGCCGGTCGAGGTACATGGCGGTAGCGTCGCCCTCGACGTTCGGGTTCGTCGCCATGATCACCTCCCGCACCGATCCATCGCGCAGGCGGTGGATGAGTTCCCGAACTTTGAGATCATCTGGCCCGATCCCGTCCATCGGTGAAATCACCCCGTGGAGGACATGATAGAGACCGCGATAGAATCGCGTCCGCTCAAGTGCAAGTATGTCCAGCGGTTCTTCAACTACGCAGATGACCGTACGGTCGCGTTTCTCGGAACGGCAGATGCTGCAAGGATCGACATCGGTCATGTTCTGGCAGGAGCTACAGAAAGTGATCTGGTCCTTTACGTCAATAATCGCCTGCGCGAGCGCATGTGCTTCGTCAGCGCTCGTACGCAGGATAAAGTAGGCCAGACGTTGAGCCGTTTTGGGTCCAACGCCTGGCAGTTTATGGAACTCATCAATCAGCCTCGCCACCGGTGCGGCAGCGAGTGAGCCGGCTTCAGACACGTGAATTCACCTCACCCCGACTACGCCAATTATACCAAAATTGCTAAGGTACAGACTCGGTTCAGCGGTTCGGCAGTAGCAAGCAGGGTGAGCTACGACGTATTAGAGGATACCGGGAATCTTCAGGCCGCCGGTCAGGGCGCCCATCGTCTCCGACTGCTTCGCGTCGATCTTGTCCTGTGCATCTTTGATGGCCGCAAGGATCAGATCCTGCAGCATCTCAACGTCTTCGGGGTCCACGACATCCTTATCGATCGTGATCCCCAGCACTTTGAGGTCGCCTTTGACCTGTGCACGCACGACGCCGCCTCCGGCAGTACCTTCGGTGATCGCCATGGCGGCTTCTTGCTGGGCTTGCATCAGCTTGTTCTGCAGTTCCTGTGCCTGGCGCAGCATATCCGGACTAAATCCACCGCCGAAGCCTCCGGCACCGCCGGCGGCACCACCACCTGCTCTACGCTGTGCACGATTCATTCGGGCCTCCTCAGGAAATTATCGAAACTGCTGGTGCCTGCCGCTTATGACCGTTCGACCCGCTTTGCGCCGAGCTTTAGTGCCTCTTCAAGCAGATGGCTCGGCCGTTCCGCATCGAGTAGTTGCAGGCGGCTCGGCACATCTGGTGCGTGAAGGTAGCTCACCCGGTAGGGTGCCCCGAATATGTCGGCGACTCCGCGGCGGAGAGCTGCATCGATCGCTGAGCCCATCGCCAGTCGCACCATTCCCGGGTGCTTAAAGCCAATCGTGATCAGCCCTTCACCGATTTCGACAATATCACACCCACCACTGTTCAGCAGGCGCGCCGCACTCTTATCCAGTTCCGCGCATCGTTCGTACAAATCTCGGAACCGTCGCTGCGCCAATTCGAGCGTGATTCCTTCGCCTGCCTCCGCCGCGTTTCGCCCCGCACCGGTGCTGGTGGACTCATCGCTTGCC
>JBBRGK010000197.1:0-6086 GCA_038240805.1 Dehalococcoidia bacterium
ACACCCAATCAATCTGGTTTGCCCCCGTCCGGCCGCGCTTCTATACTCGAACGACGGAGGGGTGGTCGAGTGGTTTAAGGCAGCGGTCTTGAAAACCGTCGTGGCGTTCTGCGTCACCGTGGGTTCGAATCCCACCCCCTCCGCCGCTTCTGAACTGCCCGCTCTTATCTCCCCGAGTCTTCGCCACCCAAGCCACGCTATAGGTGCGTCGTGATGCCGCCGTCGATATGCAGAATCTGGCCAGAGATGTAGCCCGACGCTTCGCCCGCAAGTAGCACTGCAAGCGGTCCCGCCTCGTTCGGTTCGCCGAAGCGGCGCATTGGAACGAACCGCATCAGCCGGTTGGCTCCCAGCTCGTCAGGACCGCGGCCCGGCGTGTCTGTCATCCAGCCAGTTGCGATCGCGTTTACCGTCATCCCATTACGGGCGCCGCACTCCTGTGCCAGTCCGCGAACCAGGTTGTGCACGCCGCCGTGCGCGGCTCCGTAGGCGCTCAGGTCATCAACGCCACGCTGACCGAACACGTTCGTTACGCAGATGATGCGGCCATTTGCGGTACCTGGAGCAAGTAGTCGTAGAAACTCGCGGCAAACGAAAAAGACGGCGTTCAGATTTACGGAGACGATCCTGGCGTACTCTTCGTCGGTGATCTGTTCGATCGGTTTTGCAATCGGCGCGTTTGTGGCCGTCACCAGCACGCGCGCCGCACCGAACTGCTTCACGAGGTCACGCATTCCCGCGCTGATCGCTCCGGGTGAGCCGGCATCCCATCCAGCCTCATGCGTCTTGCGTCCGAGCTGCTGCACACGCGCCGCGGTGCCGGCCAGCGCCCGAGGAGCCCCGGTGGCTGCAACCAGCGCAACATCTGCGCCGGCTTCGGCCAATGCCTCGGCGACCGCGGCTCCGCTTTCGGTCTCAGCGCCGTAAACGATGGCGCCCGTTGCCGCGAGTGAAAACCCTGGACGCCTCTCCCAACCGCTTCTGTCTGGCATCAGCGTGTTCCCTCTGCGGTGTCGGGCCGGTAGCCGGTCGGGGCGATACCACCAGCCAGGCCGCCGCCGTCGATAATGAATATCTCGCCCGTCATATATGACGAGGCGTCTGAGCACAGATAGACCGCAAGCGGACCGAGCTCCCATGCCTGCCCCAGCCGTCGCACGGTGATGAATTTGCCGCGGTCGTCTCGCATTCGTTGTTCTTCGTCGTTACGCGCCGGCGCCTGTGAGACGAAGCCGGGCACGATACAGTTGACGCGGATGCCTTCTCCGACCAGGATTCCGGAGAGCGACTTCGTGAACGAGATCACGCCGCCCTTGGCCGTCGCGTAGCCGAATGAGTTCGGGGTCGAACGCATCGACGTGCCGCTCGATACGTTGACGATGGCGCCGCCTTCGTGCTGCTCTGTCAAGACCTTCGCGGCGGCGCGGCTGCAGTAGAAAGTTCCGGACAGGTTCACATCGATGGTGTCCCGCCAGTCCTCGTCCGTCCAGTCCCAGATGCGGGAGCCTGCGCCACGGCGGTCACCGATGCCGGCATTGTTCATCAAAATGTCGAGGCGCCCGAAGTGCTTCACCGTCTCTTCGATCAGCCGGTTGCACTGCGCCGAGTCGCGAATATCCGTCGGCACGAGCAGCGCTTTCTTCCCGGAGATCTCACGGATCTCCTCGGCAGCGTCTTCAAGCTGCGCCTGCGTCCTGGCTGCCAGGCAGATCTCCGCTCCCGCCTCGGCGAGCGAGGTCGCCATCGCTTTGCCCAGTCCGCGACCACCGCCGGTGATGATCGCGACCTTTCCATCCAGTCGCAGACGCTCAAGCACCATAGCGATTCCTCCCGATCCTTAGCGCATCAACCCGGCCGCACGACCGGACTCTTCGCACGGTAGCACCGCGCCAGCTTATGGACAGCCCACTACGTTTGCTCGAATGCGAGCACATACTGCACCGACAACGTTTCGCCGGGCGACAGCACATCGACGCCGCCCGAGAGACCCTTCGCCAGTCGCGTAAACCCGTCAGTCGCGTGGGTCACCGGTTCAACTGCCACAGCGTCAAAGCGGGCGAAGGCAGCCACCACAAGATGGGTTACTCGGGCGCTCCAGCCAAACGTCGCTCTGAGGCCGCTACCCGGCCACTCCAGCGCCAGCGTGTCGTCGGTCAGTCCCGTCCAGAGGTTGTCGGTCCCGGACGGGATCACTCCCGGCAAGCGCCGATCGAGCGCCCCGCTCACCTGGATCGGCTCCCCGACTGGAATGTCGCGTTCCATGCTGTATGTGCGTTGGGCCGGCACCGCCAGCTGCAGCGATTTTCCGCCTTCGAACCAGGGGTGTATACCTAACCCCGCTGGCATATCGGAGTCGCCGATATTCTGGACGCTCAGCCGCCAGAAGAGGGAAGCGCCGTCGAGAGAATAGGTCATTCTCGCTTCGTACGGCCACGGGAAGCCATATATCCCACCGCGGAGGACTAGCTCGCTCTCATCCATTAGTTCCCACGGTCGAGCGTAAGCCTCGCCGTGAATGGCGCTGCCGTCTGGGAAATTTGGGGGCATGTTCACAACCCGATCGCGAAAGACGAGCCGGCCACGAGGCACGCGATTGCTCCATGGGACCAGCGGAAACGCCCCCCACGAAAACGGATCGGCAGCGTGGACAGCGGGGTCCTCAGGCGTACGCAGCACATCCCGCCCGAAAGCCTGGAGCCGATGAATACGGCCGCCGATTTCGGGGAGCACTGTCGCGGAGAGTTCTTCGGTTCGTATGACCAGCAAGGTCTGCTCCTAACTCCTCGGTTGATGGCTCAGTGGTACGGTCGCAGCTCGACCAGAAGCGGGCGCTATACTGTGACTCGCGTGACGCCCGGACGCGCTCTCCTCCGAAAGGGTACTCTCGCTTTGTCTCATCAGACCGGTCTCGACCTCGAAGCAGGTCGGGCGCACCTCGCAGCAGCCGACCCGGTAATGGCGCGGCTCGTCAGCGAGCACTCGCTCGCGGGCCGTTCCAGAGAGCCCCGCCTATTTCCTGCCCTGATCAGCTCAATCGTCAGCCAGCAGCTCTCGAGTAAGGCCGCAGGCACGATTATGGGCCGCGTGCTGGCGCTGGTCGCTCCTGACGGAGATCTCACACCAGAACGCGTCCTCGCCATCGAGCATGAAGCACTGCGCGCCGCCGGTCTCTCGAACGCTAAGGCGCGCTACGTGCTCGGCCTGGCCGAGGCGGTAAGGAGCGGCGAGTTGGACCTCGCACCGCTGCCCGACATGGACGACGAATCCGTAATTATCGAGTTGACCAGAATGAAAGGCGTTGGGCGCTGGACGGCGGAGATGATTCTGCTCTTCTCGCTGGCGCGGCCGGACGTTCTCTCCACCGGAGACCTCGGCATTCGCAACGCGGTGAAACGGCTCTACGGACTCGACGTGGCGCCAACCCCAGAGGAGCTGCAAGCCATCGCTGAGTCATGGCGACCGCATCGAAGCGTCGCTATGCTGCTGCTCTGGGAGAGCCTCGACAGCGCTCCGACAATCCGCAGCGGTGAAACGTTGCCCGCCGGCTAACGCCAGACCTGTCGCAATACGCGGAGAAAATTGCCGTGCGCAATCCGCTCAAGCGAATCATCGCTATAGCCACGACGTTTTAGCTCGCGCATCAAGAGCGGCAGCCGGGTCGCGTCGCTTAGTACATCCGGCACATCAGTGCCGTCGAAATCGGTGCCAATAGCGACATGGCGATCCCCAACCAGATTGACGATGTGATCGATGTGCGCCACCACCATGTCGAGCGTGGTCGAGCGATCTCGGCCGCGATCTGGCCGGATGAAGCTGTTCGCGAGATTGATACCGGTGCAGCCGTCCGCTGCGGCGAGCGCCTTCAGCTGGTCATCGTTGAGGTTGCGGATATGCGGTGAGATAGCGAACGCGTCTGAGTGGGTAGCGACGAACGGCCTGTCGCAGACTTCAACCACGTCCCAGAAGCCAGCGACGTTCAGATGCGAGACGTCAACCAGAATGCCCAGCCGGTTGCACTCCATCACGAGGTTCTTACCTGCCTCAGTGAGTCCCGTCTCAGGCGGCGCGACGCCGGCGACCAGTTGGACACCGTTCCCGAACACCGTCGGTCGGCTCCAGACGATGCCAAGCGAACGCAGCCCTGCTTCGTAGTACATCCGCAGCTCACGCAGGTCGGCGGCGATCGGATCGGCGCCTTCGAAGTGCATTATTGCGCCGAACGCTTCGCTGTCCATGCAACCTTGAAGGTCCTGCATGGTGCGCACAAGGCGCACCTGTCCGTTGGAGCGGTCTACAGTACGAAGCAGGTCGTTGACTTCAGTGGCAGCGGTGCCGCGCGCATCCAGCTCAGCGTCCTCGTTGCGCATCCAGACGGAGGCAAATGCGGCGCCGATTCCTCCCTTGCGGGCGCGGGGCAGGTCGACGTGGCCGCCGCTGCTCTCGTCCAGGAAGTCACGGGTTCGTATCTCACCGGGTGCCCTGTCGAGACGCCCACGGCCCGGCAAATCCTGGTAGCCGCTCATCTGCGTCAGGAAATCTTCATGGCCATCGAGGATAAGCGGAAATTCGTTTGAGTTCGTGCTGGTCATGTGAGTCTCCTCAGCCGCCCCCCGGCCTGCCGAATGCCCGGAGCCGGTCTTACTGCGGAACCGGCGTGCCATGTAGAAACCGGTTTCAGCATACTGCTCTCCCTCTATGCTGGCTGATTCGTACGGACTGACGGGGAAACTGTACGACCAGAAGAGAGCGGCGGTAGACTTGCGCTGGTGAGAAGCACTGCGGCATTGGTCGCGGGGAATCCGAGGCGAGAGTCATGGTGTGGCAACCCGAACTGGACGAGCTGGAGCGACGACGCCTGCTTTCGCTCAAAATGGGCGGCGAGGAGAACATCGACCGCCAGCACCGCGGCGGCAAACTGACCGTTCGCGAGCGGATCGAACGGCTGCTCGATGATGGATCGTTTCACGAAGTCGGCGCCCTTGCAGGCAGTGCTACCTATGTTGACGGAGAGTTATCGGAGATCCGGCCGGCAAATTTCGTCATGGGCACTGGCCGCATCAAGGGGCGACGCGTCGTTGTCGGGGGCGACGACTTCACGGTTCGCGGCGGCGCCGCTGACGCATCGATCGGGGGCAAGCAGGGCTATAGCGAGAGGATGGCGCTGGAACTGCGGCTGCCGCTTGTCCGCCTGGTAGACGGCACCGGCGGGGGCGGCAGCGTTCGCACCCTCGCCTCGTCCGGACGGACCTATATCCCCGCGAACCCGGCCTGGGAAACCGTTGTCGCGGCGTTGAACGTAATCCCCGTGGTCGGTGCAGCGATGGGCTCCGTTGCCGGTCTCGGCGCGGCTCGCGTCGTGACATCCCACTTTTCCGTGATGGTCAAAGATTCCTCCCAGTTATTTGTCGCCGGACCACCCGTGGTTGCGGCCGGCATGGGTACCACCATTAGCAAAGAGGATCTGGGTGGCTCCCAGATCCACGCTCACGGAAGCATGGCCGTCGACAACGAAGCCGCGAGCGAGGAGGACGCGTTCGACCAGATCCATCGCTTCCTCTCATACATGCCGCAAAACGTCTGGCAAATGCCCGTGAGAACTCCGCCCGACGACGACCCATGCCGCCGCGAGGAAGCTCTGGTGTCGATCATTCCCCGCAACCGCCGGCGGCCGTACGACGTCCGCAAGCTCCTCGAATTGGTCGTGGATGCCGGCTCGTACTTCGAGATCGGCCGCTACCAGGGTCCGGCGCTGGTGACCGGATTCGCGCGCCTCAACGGCTACCCCGTGGCAGTGCTGGCCTCCGATCCTATGGTCTACGGCGGAGGCATGGATGCTCCCGCGTCGGAGAAGTTAACGCGGTTCGTGGACATCGCCGATACCTTCCACCTTCCGGTCGTTAACTTTGTCGATCAGCCGGGCTTCGTTATCGGTGTGGAGGCCGAAAGAGCCGGCACGATCCGTAAGGGAGCAACGGCGATGGCGGCGGTCTACCAGGCGACGGTGCCCTGGGCGGCAATTCTTATACGACGAGCATACGGCGTCGCCGGCGCCGCGCATCAGAACCACTCCCGCTACAACCTGCGGC